>CANGGC010000161.1 GCA_947453125.1 Planctomycetaceae bacterium
AACGCTCTCGCCGAGGGTCAGGTCGTCTCCGAGCTCGTCACGATCCAGGCCATCACCGCGAGCGGCCTGACAGCCCAGGCAACGGCTGAGTTCACGATCACCGGCTCAGCCGATGCCCCGACCGTCTCCGTCACCCCGGCTTCCAACGACCTCATCAAGGCCGATACGGCGGTCGATAGCGTCACCACTGCCACGGCCACGTTCACCATCGCAAGCATCGACAGCTCGGTCAGCTACGACACCGGCTGGCTTGAACTCAACGGCTGGGTCACCACCGACAGTGGCCTCACCTACGCCTTGACCGGCACCTACGGCACCGCCACGCTCGACCTCGCGAAAAACGTCGTCACCTATTTCCTCGACAACGCTCTCGCTGCCACCAATGCCCTCGCCGACGGACAGATCGTCGTGGAGCTTGTCACGATTCAAGTGATGACCGCAAGCGGACTCACGGCTCAGGCCACGGCTGAGTTCACGATCACCGTGAACTCCGACACTGCGTGGGATCTTGCCGAAGGTAGATCGAACTGAATTGTTGAGCCGTGTGGCGACCAATGCGTGGTAGACAATCGGCGCCACCCAAAAACGTCAGCGATCCTCCTTTGGCTCGCCGTCATTCCTTCGGTGGCCTGCCCCGCCTCGGTGGTTGCGCGACATGTTCGCCATCCAAAGGCTTCCAGCGTCCATGCTCCTGGAGAACTCGGCGGAGAAGGAACTCCACCTGCGCATTGACGCTCCGCATGTCGTCGTCGGCCCAGCGCCGCAGGGCGGAGAGGACCTTCGGGTCGAGCCGTAGCAGAAAGGCGTCACGGGGCACCGATTGAGCCCTCCAGGGGCACGGACGATCAACAGACGGATCAGTTGTAGAGTGTGCCGGTGTTGACCACCGGCTGGGCGTGGCGATCGCTACAGAGGACGACGAGGAGGTTCGACACCATCGCCGCCTTCCGCTCGTCGTCGAGTTCGACGATCTTCTCTCTCGAGAGATGCTCGAGGGCCATCTGCACCATGGTCACGGCCCCCTCGACGATCTTCGAGCGGGCAGCGACGATCGCGGATGCCTGCTGCCTCTGGAGCATCGCCGCCGCGATTTCCGCGGCATAGGCAAGGTGGCTGATGCGGGCCTCGATCACCTCGACCCCGGCCTGGTCGAGCCGCTCCTGGATGTCGGTCCGCAATTGCTTGCAGATCTCCTCGGTGTTGCCGCGGAGCGACATCTCGTGATCCTCGCTGTCGTAGGGATAGCGCATCGCGAGCGACCGCAGCGCCGCCTCGCTCTGCACGGCGACGAAGTCTTCGTAATCCTGGACATGGAACGTCGCCTCGGCCGTGTTCACGACGCGCCACACCACCACGGCCGAAATCTCGACCGGGTTGCCGTGGAGATCGTTGACCTTCGACGGGCGACCATGCGTCCGCCCCTGTTCCTCCACGACCTTCCCCGCGGCATCCTTCTTCTCGGGCGTGCGCGATGAACCGGTCTCGAAGTTGCGGATCCGCAAGGAGATCGGCTTCTTGGTGTAGAAGGGATTGGCCCAGAAGAAGCCGGTCTGGCGGACGGTCCCCACATATTCCCCGAAGAGCGAGCAGACGCGGGCCTCGTTGGGGCCGACAGCCATCAGGCCGGCCAGGATCAAGATCCCGGCGAGGATCGCCGGCACAATGAAGAACGGAATCAGAAACGGCATGCCGGAGAGGATCGACGCTGGAATGATCACCGCCGGCGACGCCACGATCAACAGCCCCTGCCACAACCTGCCCCAGCCGGAGATCGGCTGGAGCGGCACCTCGGTGATCGTCACCGCAGGACTCGTCGACGGGTTCGGTGTGTTCGGGTTCATGGCTCTCTCGGGGAGAAGGAGCGGGGAAGATTCGCGCGACGGATTTCTCGGCGACATCTAAATGATATCACATTATTCCGCCGGGTCAACCGATGCCAGATCTGGGATCTCCCCGCGCCGGTCGGCGTGTCAGCCAGCAACCGGGGGGGTCATCGTACGCTTCCCCATCCAGGCGACGAGCGCCTCGGGAACGGCCACCGAGCCGTCGGCCTGCTGGTAATTCTCGACGATGGCGATGATCGCCCGGCTCATGGCAATCGCCGTGCCATTGAGGGTGTGAACGAAGTGCGTTCCCTTCTCGCCGGGCTTCCGGTAGCGGATCGCCAGACGCCTGGCTTGATAGTCGGTGCAGTTTGACGTGCTCGTCACCTCTCCCCATTCCCCCTTTTCGCCGCGGCCCGGCATCCAGGCCTCGAGATCGAACTTCCGGTAGGCCGGTCCGCCGAGATCGCCGCTGGGCGTATCGATCACCCGGTAGGGGATCCCAAGGCCGTCGAACAGCTCGCACTCGAGTTCGAGGAGCTCCTCGTGCAGTCCATCGCTCTGCTCCGGAAGCGTGAAGGCAAACATCTCCACCTTCGTGAACTGATGGACACGGTACAGCCCGCGCGTGGCCCGGCCATGGGCACCAGCCTCCGTCCGGAAGCAGTGACTGATCCCGCAGAGCCGCAGCGGAAGCTCCGCGGCCTCGAAGATCCGCTCGTGCATCGCCCCGCCGAGCGTGATCTCGGCGGTGGCCACAAGCGACAAGTCACTCCCGGTGATGGAGTAGATCTGCGTCTCCGGGCCCCGGGGCATGAAGCCGGTGCCCTCGAGGATCGAGTCCCGCGCCAGATCGGGGGTGGTCATGACCGTGAACCCCTTCCGCTGCAGAAGGTCGACGCAGTACCGCGTCAGCGCCAATTCGAGGAGCACGCCGTCGTTGGTGAGAAAGTAGAAGCCGTGCCCTGCCACCTTCGCCCCGGCATCGAAATCGAAGAGCTTGAGACTCGCGCCGAGGTCGACATGGTCGAGGGGCTTGAAAGAGAACTGCGGGAGCGGCGTCTTGCCACGCCGGAACTCGACCGCCGCATCCTCGCCGCCGGTCGGCGCAGAGGGGTGGGTGAGGTTCGGGATCGCCCGGAGGATCGCGTCGGACTCGGCGACGATCTCGGCCTGCTTCGCCTCGAAGCCAGCCACCTCCTCGCGGAGCCTCCGCCCCTCGGCCTTGAGGGCGTCTTGCTCGGCAGCGTCGGCGGCTTTGCCGATCGACTTGCTGACCAGCCCGGCCTGCTGGTTGATCCGGTCGATGTCTGCCTGAAATTGCCGCCGCAGCCGGTCGAGTTCGGCGAACCGGGCAACGTCGGCGTCAGCCCCGCGCTTCCGGCAGTTTTCCGTGATCAGGTCGATGTTGTCGGCGACGAAACGGCGGTCGAGCACGGTCAGAATCTCCGGGGAGGGGGGCCGGCGGGGCCGGGCCGTCGGGGGCCGCTGCCCGCGAGGGCTCACGGGGCAACCGCGACGTATACTTCCGTCGTGGTCCGCCGACCCGGGGAAGTGTGCCAGACCGATGCCCACCGCCGCCAGTGCTTCATCCGAGCCCGCCCCCACCGAGCCCGACTCGGCGGCTACCGTCGCTGTCGAGGAGGCTGCCGCCCCCGCCGAAAAGGAGAAAGCCGCCGCCGACCGGCCCCGCCGGCAACCGCGGTACCACGTCATTCTCTGGAACGACGACGATCACACCTACCAATACGTGATCGTCATGCTCCGCCAGCTCTTCGGGCATCCGCCGGAGCGGGGCTGGAAGCTCGCCAAGGAAGTCGACGACCAAGGGCGAGTCATCGTGCTCACGACCACCATGGAGCACGCCGAGCTGAAGCGGGACCAGATCCACGCCTTCGGCGCCGATCGTCTCATCGCCCGCTCGAAAGGCTCGATGTCCGCGTCGATCGAACCGGAGCGCTGATCGCGCTGCCGTGCCGCGGGACATCCCCACGGTTGCCCCTCCCTTCTTGCTGGAGCTTGCTGGTGTCCCCCCCTAACTCGGCTGGGTATGTCACGGATGTCGCCTATGTCCCGGGCTTCTACCCACACCTCGCCCCCAAGGCGCTGCGTCATGTCGCGCTCCTCAACCGCATCCAGCCCCCCGCGGTTGCCGACGGCTTCAAGTATCTGGAGCTCGGCTGCGGGCTGGGCCGGACGCTGACAACGCTTGCCGCAGCAAACCCCCGGGGATCGTTCGTCGGCGTCGACCTCAATCCGCAGCATACGGCTCAGATCGCCCGCGACATCGAGGTCGGCGGGCTCTCCAACGCCCGGATCGTCACCTCCGACTTCTCCCAGCTCCCCGACGATCTCCGCGACTTCGACTTCATCACGCTCCACGGCGTGTGGAGTTGGGTCGCGCCCGATGTCCGCGCCGACATCCTCCGCATCGCCTCCGAGCGGCTCGCCCCTGGCGGGCTCCTCCTGCTGAGCTACAACGCCATGCCGGGATGGGCCCATCTCCAGCCGATCCGCGGTATTCTCCGGCAGTACGCTGCCCTGCGGCAGGGAGACAGCGTTCAGCGGGCCCGCGACGCCGTCAACTACCTCGCCTACATGCGGGATCAAAAGGCGAAGTACTTCGTCGATAACCCCAACGCCGCGGCCTACGTCGACACGATCCGCGGCCAGGATCCCCGCTACCTGGCCCACGAATACCTCAACGAACACTGGACGAGCTTCTACTTCGCAGACGTCGCCGGCCAGTTCGCGGAAGCCGGCCTGAGCTTCGTTGGCAGCCTTCCGGTGCACACGAACTTCTGGGATCTGTGCGTAGCGCCGGTGTTCCACGACCTCTTTCGCACCACGACCAACCGGCTCGTGACCGAGGCCCACAAGGATTTCTGCGCCAACACGATGTTCCGATGGGACGTGTACGGAAAGCAGCCGACCTTCCTCCCTGACGTCGCCGCGCGTCTCCGCGCCGCCGACGATCTCTGGTACCGCAACCCCAAGCCGGGCGTGCAATTGCCGATCACCGTCAATCTCGGCGTGGTGAACTCAACCGTCGACGGTGGCCTTTACGGGACGCTCCTCGGCATGCTCTCCGGCCGCGGCATGCGAATGTCGGAGATCATCGCTGACCCAAGGCTGTCGTCATCCACCGACCTCGAGATCGCCAAGGCTGTCGATGCAGGGGTCGGGATGCAGTTGTTCGAGGTTTTGTCCGGACCATCACTCGAAATCGACCGCACCGTCGCGGCGACGCGAATCGCCATGCCGTCGGCTTTTAACCGGGCGATTCTGGCCGGTGAAATGTTCGGTGGTCGCGGCGTTCCGCTGGCTAGCGCCACGAGTGGGTCAGCGATCACGATCGGGGATCTCGACGCCGCGATTCTCACCACCTGGCTCGAGGGAGGCTCCGACGACCTCGCGGCGGGAGTCGACGCGCTGATGACCAAGCACGAGCGCGTGATCAACCACGAGGGGAAGCCGATCACCGATCCTGCTGAACGGCGCAGCCGGCTCGCCTCGGCCTGCGAGGGCTTCCGCGGCAACGTCCTCCCAGTCCTCGAGGAGCAGGGAATCGTCATCCGGGAGGGCTGATCCTCCAGACGCCCCAAACCTCCTGTTCATCCCCGCCAGCCCCGTATCCGGCCGCGGATACCCCGCAGATTCGGCAGTCTGCCGGTCGCTGGGATGTTCGATCGCGATTCTCATGCCCTGCGTGGAGTGTGCCGAATAGACCGGAGACTCGGGTCGTTCCGGTTCCACCGATCGCGACGGACTTTCGATGCGCACACCCTCTTCCGTGACACGCGGCACGCTCCCGGGAGGCTTTTTCCTCTCGATGATGGCGTGCCTTTGCCTCCATGCGATCCAGGCGGCAAGCGCGGCCCCGGAAGGCGGACTCGAACTCCGCGGCGACGTCCCACCGGTGCCGGCCGACATTGAGCCGGCCGACATTGAGCCGGCCGCCGAGGCGCTCCCGCCCCGAACTCAAAGCGGCGTCGAGTCCCCCACCCAAGTCTTCGCGGGCCCGTTGGTCGGCGCCGCCACCGATCCCCAGCGCTATTTCGTCTTCGACGCCCTGGCCATGCAGCGCAACAACGCCCTCAAGGATGGCCCGCTGGTCGTGGAGAACGTGACTCCCCAGTTCACGGCCCTGCAGACAAACATGCTGCAGAGCACGGTCGCGCCTGGCGCCCGCCTCCTTTACGGCGATTACGGCTGCGACGGAATCGGCTGGGAGACCGGCTACCTGGGTCTGTGGAACATGTATTCAAGGGCGCGCATGGAGAGCCCCAACAGCCTCCTTCAAGCTCCCGATGGCCTCGGCTTCGCCTCGACAGCGATGCGGAACGGTTCCCAGGCGGATTTCACCGGGATCACCTCGCTGCAGTCGTTCGATGCGAATGTCGTCTTCCATCAGTTCGACGGCGGCTGGAATCCCCGCTCCCAACGCCCCTCACAGCGGGTGAACTGGTACGACGGGGGCCACCTCGACTGGATCACCGGCTTCCGCTGGGCAGGGCTCGACGACGTCGGCGTCCTCGGGTTCACGCCGGCCGGAGGGGCAGCAGCCAACACGTACACAGCCCACACCTCCTCCAACCTGTTCGCCGGT
>CANGGC010000162.1 GCA_947453125.1 Planctomycetaceae bacterium
GACATCGGCGAGGGCGACGAGGACCTCGCATCCCGCTCGCTCGGCCCGGGCGAGAAGATCCTCACGGACGGCCGGATCGACGGGGTTGTAGAGTTGGAACCAGAACGCCCCCTCCGTGATCCGGCCGATCGTCTCCAGGCTCGCGGTCGTGCAGGTGCTGAGGATGAAGGGAAGGCGACGGGCGGTGGCCGCCCGCGCGAGGGCCTCGCAGGCCCCAGGCCAGATCAGCCCCTGAAGCCCCACCGGACAGATGCCGAGCGGCGCTCCCCACGAACGCCCGAAGAGCTCGGTCTCGAGCGATACCGGTCCATGATCGGCGAGATAAAATGGATGGAGCTTGACGTCGCGGAGATCGGCGGCGTTGCTCGCCAGATTGACGTTGTCGTGGCAGCCGCCGTCGAGGAAGTCGAACACGAAACCGGGGATCCGAGCCCTGGCCGCCGTTCGCAGATCGTCGACGGAGGGATAGCGGTGGTCGAAGGGAGCGCGCATGCAGTCGGATCCTCGCCGGGTCAGGGGCGGGTGACGGAGACGCGCACCGGGGCACTTGCGAAGGTGTGCTTCATGACGAAGTTGATCGTCGCATGGACGGTCACCGGCACGAGCTGCCGGTCCGCCGCCGGGGCGTCGGCGGCCGCCGTGAGCGTGATGTGACCGACTGATTCCCCTCCGGTGAGAAGCGTCTTGCTGCGGGCGACATCGATTTTCACCCCCTTGGGAAGCGGGTTGCCATAGGGCGTCTCGAGGTGCTGGAGCATCATGTCGAGCGTGATGTTGCCCTTGTAGTCGGGGGCCCGTTCCACGGTGATGTCGAGCCTCTGGGAGCCACCCGGCTGGAGCACCACCTCGGTGCTGCTCACCGTGATCCCACGGACGTCCATCGGCTTGGCCACCGAGACGGTGTGGAGATCGACCGGATAATGCCCCCGCCCCCCTCCCGGCATGTAGATCTCCTGGAGGGGATAGGCCCGGCCGTGGATCGCGATGCTCGATCCGTCGGCACCGGAGACTCCTGCGCTCCCCGTGATCGTGACATTTCCCCATCCGGCCGGGGCGTCGGCGGCGGCCTGAAGCCAAATGCAACCGTCGTTGCCGGTGGCGAGGATCCGCCCGGGGACGGCCGTCACCCCGGCAGGGAGGCCGTCGATGGCCAGTTCGATGTCGCCCGTGAATCCGTTCCGCCTCAGGGCACGAACGTAGATCGGCGCGGCGAGCCCCGGGGCGAGGAGTGTCTTGTCGGTGTCGGCCTCGAGAACGAAGCCTGGGGAAGCGGGGCCGACGCGGATCGCATAGGGAAATCCCGCCCCGCCGCGGCCATGGAGGTCGCGGATCTCGATCGTGTACTCGCCATCTGCCGGAGCGGCAAAGCGTTCGAGGGACGGGTCGGCGGAGAGCACGCGCTGGTAGGTGGCGTCGTCGGCCTCGGCGAGGGGCGTTCCGTCGGCCTTCAAGATCCGTAGCTTGGCATCGAGATTCGAGCCGAGGCGGCGGGCGAAGACCTCGAAGGCAAACGCCTCCCCCGCCTTGGCCATGAGCGTGAAGCGGTCGGCCTGCCCCGGGCTGTCGAGATTGCCACAGACAACCGACGGGCTGCCGATCGCCATCGTCGCCGCAGTCAACGGCGCCGCCGACCCATCAGCGGCCTGCGCCACAGCCGGCGTCGTCGCGGTCTCGAGGAGGATTGGCTCCGAGGTGACAAGCACACCAACCCCGCCGAGCGGACGCCCCTCGTACTCAGGTGCTACCAGGAGCACACCCAGCGGCACCCCGGCCGGAATCGCAACAGGCGTGGGGCCGAGCGGAAGGGGCCCGCCGGTGAACAGGCGGAGCGGTACGGCGACACCGGGAGCGACCGCCAGCGGATGCACCGATCTCACGAACGGCCGCGGTGAAGCCTCGATCGAGTACGTCCAGTCGGCATTCCCCTGATAGCGGACATCCCGAACCTCGAGAAGGTACTCGCCCGCTTCGAGGGTTTCGACCGCGAGGAGCGGGTCGCCGGCGAGGACGTTGTCACTGGCGGCGATCGTCTGGCCGGCGAGCGTTCGCAGCGTAAGCAAAGGATCGACCCGGCTCTGCATGTCGTGGAGCCGGTTCTGCAGCCGCTGCGCGGCCAGATGGAAGACCCACGGCCCGGCAGCCTCGATGCGGATGCGCCACAGGTCGACGTCCTCTCCCTTCTCGAGCGCCCCACAAAGCGTCGCCGGAAGCGTGACAGGCTGCGCCTTGTCGATGGTGTCGTTGTCGGTCTGCTCCGCCACGATGGCCTCGCGGGCCACGACGAGCTGGCCCACCGTGCTCGCTCCGTGGGGGGTGATGACGCGGAAGTCACGAATTCCGGGAACGGCGTCGGCATCGCAGCGGATCCGCAGCCGAGTCTTCGAGGCCGAAACGTCGTTCTTGTCCCGATCCTCCGGCTTCTCGGTGTCGAGGGGGACGACCTCGACATGGACGCCTCCTCCGGAGACGATCACCGCCCCGGCCCCAGCGAGGTTGTAGCGGGCAGAGAGTTCGTGCTCGGTCGTCGCCCCCACGACCGCCGCTGTGGGGCGGAGGCTCATGAGCATCGGATAGCTGTTGTTCGTCTGCGCCCCCGCCGTGCCGGCAAGGAAGACGACCCCGAAGAGACCGGCCAGACGAGGGAATCGCATGGTCACCGCACGAAAAGGAAGTGCTTGGAATTGATCAGCGCCCAGAGAAGGTCCTGGAGCCCCTCGGTGGGCGATGGAGAGGCGGCGACGAGCTCCGCTGCGTCGGCAGCCTCGAGCGGCGACGGCGGACGGGAGAGGGTGGCGAGATAGAGCTCCTCGACAGATGCCGCTACCGGGGTGCCGGCGGCGACGAGCTTTGCCACCCGGCCGGACGCGTCGGCGACCTTCGTAGCGACGATGTCGCCGTTGAGGGTGTGGAGGGCCTGAGCGAGATTCTCGTCCGGGGTCCGCTCGCACTCGCAGACGCTCGCCCGCTTCGGCTTTCCGAATGTCACGAGGAACGGGTTGGTGTTCGCGGCGGCGGCATCGGGGAGCTCGATAGCCCGCGTCCCGAGGGGAAGGCTCGGGTGTTTCGTCCGCACGCCGGTGGCATCGTCGATGCCGTCGAGGAGCGACTCGGCCCCGAGGCGCTTGACGCGGTAGTGGCTGTAGAACCGTTCGTCGGAGGCGTTGCCGGGGGTCGGTTGCGACTCGAGCTGATAGAGCCGTGAGGTCATGATGAACCGCATCAGCCGGCGGACGTCGAAGCCGCTGCCGCGGAACTCGGCCACGAGGAGGTCCATCATCGCCGGGTTCGACGGGGGATTCGTCGAACGGATGTCGTCGATCGGCTCGACGAGCCCGCGGCCGAGGAGATAGGCGACGTAGCGGTTGACGATGTTGCGGGCGAACCAGCCGTTCTCCGGGGTGGTGAGCCAGCCGGCCAGGGCGATCCGGCGGTCATCGGCGTTCTCGATCGGCTCCCCCTCGAGCGGCGTCGGCTTCATGACCGCGCCCGACCGGGGATGTGCGACCTCGCCGGATGGATTGACGACGACGATCGTCTCGCCGCCGAAGATCCCGAACTCGGCGCTGTTCTTCGAGGCGACGCGGGCGAAGAATGCCGCGAAGCCGTAATAGTCGGCCTGCGAGATCCGTTCGTAGGGATGGTGATGGCACTTGGCGCATTGGAGCCGCGTTCCCAAGAACAGCTGCGCCGTCGACTCGGCGAGATCGGAGGGATTGTTGGCGATGCGGAAATAGTTGGCCGGGCCGCTGGCGAAAATCGATCCCTTGGCGGTGATCAGCTCGGTCACGAACCGGTCGAAGGGTTTGTTCGTCCGGAAGCTCTCCCGCAGCCAATTGTGGAGGGCCCACATCCCGCTCTCGCCGAGGACGGCCGAGTTGTTGCGGATCAGGTCGGCCCACTTGAGGCTCCACCAGGCGGCGTAGCGATCGACATGGCGGTCGCGGGCCGGGTCGCCGGTGAGGCCGAGGAGTTCGTCGACGAGCCGTTCCCGCTTGTCGGCGGCGGTGGAGGCATGGAAGGCGCGGGCCTCGTCGGCGGTAGGCAGCCCGCCTATCGAATCGAGGAACGCGCGACGGAGAAAGGTGGCGTCGTCGCAGAGGCCCGACGGCGTCAGGCCGAGCTCGGCGAACTTCCTCCCGGCCACGGCATCGAGCGGATGAGGGCTCGTCCAACCGGAGAGGTCGGCAGCGGCGGCGAACGGGACGACGAACGTCGCGATCGTCGCCTCCCCTCCGAACCGGGCCATGACGGCCCCTTGGCCCTTGCCAACGGTTGTCGCCACGCCGGTCGGGGAGACCTTCACGACCCCCTCGTCCATCGCGTCAAACCGGGCCCAGCCCGTGACATCCCGCCGCCGGCCGTCGGCATAGGTCGCCACGACCCTGATTTGCTGCGTAGCACCAGAAGCGGCCACACGCTTGGCCGGCTCGATCTCGAGGCCGGTCACGGCCACCGAAGAGCCCGCAGGGCCTGGAGCACCGGCCGCGATCCACGAGGCGAGCAACCCGTAGTCGGCTGAGTCCTTCGCGAGCCGCGTCCCGCCGCCGTGTGGAATCCTGTTGCTCGCCTTGCCGAGGAGGAGGCTGCCGTCGGGGTTTGTCGGGCAGATGCGGCGGCTCCGCGAGGCGATGGCGATCGAGTTGAAATCGACCTCCGGATCGAAAGCCATCACCGAGAGGACAAACCCCCCCTTGCCATACTGGCTGGCATGGCACGTGCCGGCGTTGCAGCCGGCACGAGTGAGGACAGGAAGAACGTCCCGCTCGAAGTCGGCCCGCGTCGGCGCCACGACGCCGCTCACCGCGACCTCCACCGTCGCAGTTGCGTTGCCGACCGAGACCTCGATCCGCGCCGAGCCATTGCCCACGGCCGAGACGACGCCGGTGTCGGAGACGGTCGCCACGTCGGGGGTGGCGCTCGAAAAGCGGGCTGCGCCGGTCAGGTCATCGACGGTCTCGGCTCCGGTGCCGTCTGGCGTCACCGGCCGGACGAGCAACTGGCAGCGTTCGAGCCCGCCGTCGAGCGTCACCTGGTGGGGATGGACGGCGATCCCGGGGACAACGCCCTGGGCCGCCATCCCTCCGGCGGCCAGGCACGCCCAGACCGTGATCACGCCGACGGCCCGGGGCACCAACGCGGAGCGGTTCACGGAAGTCAGATCCATTCGCGCACCGGTTCCCCCTCGATGAGCCGAATCGGCCGGCCGTCGGCCGCGGTGACGGTGAGATCGAGAGGCAGCCCAAGCTTGTGATAGATCGTGGCCACGACGTTTTCCGTGAACGTCTCGTGCGTCTTCGGCAGGCCTCCTTCGGCATCGGTCTCGCCGAGGACAAGGCCGCCGGGAACGCCCGCCCCGGCCATGACGACGAATCCGGCGCTCGCCCAGTGGTCGCGGCCGATGGCCGGGTTGATCTTCGGAGTCCGGCCGAAGTCGGTCATCCAGACGACGAGCGTCTTGTCGAGCAGCCCCTGCTGTTCGAGGTCGATGAGGAGCGCCGGGATCGCCTGGTCGACCGCCGGCATCCTGCTTTTGAGGCCGTTGAAGCAGTCGGTGTGGTGGTCCCAGCCGGGATCGCTGACAGTCACGAAGCGGACGCCAGACTGGACGAGCCGGCGGGCGAGGAGGAGCCGCTGGCCGAAGGACGTCCGCCCGTAGTCGTCGCGGAGCGCTGCCGGCTCGGTGCCGATGTCGAAGGCCCGCTTCGTCTCCGGCGCCGTGATCATCGTGAAAGCGGTCTTGTAATGTTCGTCGAGGGCATCGAAGGCGGTCGGCTGTCGGTCGGCGAGGCGCTGGAGCCGATCGATGCGGGCGAGGACCGCGCGGCGCCGGTCGATCCTCGCCATCTCCATGTCGAGCGGCGGGGTGATGTCGCGGACGGAAAACTTCTCGGCATTGGCATCGGCATGGATCTCGAACGGACCGTGGGGCAATCCGAGCAATCCCGGCATGCCGCCGTTGTTCGTGCGATCGACGTGGGCCCCAAGCTGGATGAAGGGGGGAAGGGCCGACTTGAAGCCGTGCTGGTGGGAGACGACCGATCCGACACAGGGGTAGACGAGCGTCGGATTGACGTTCCGCCCCGACATGCACCAGTGGTCGGCGACGCCATGGCCGGCGTTGCGGGGATTCCAGCTGCGGAGGAGCGAGTAGCGGCCCAGTTCCCGAGCCATCCGCCCGCAGAGCTCGGTGAAGAACACCCCCGGCACCGCCGTGGAGATCGCATTCAACGGGCCGCGGACTCCGTCGGAGGCCTGCGGCTTGGGGTCGAACGTGTCGTGGTGGCTCGTTCCCCCCTGCGTCCAGATGAAGATGCAGGAGACGTCGCTGGCGGCATGGCCGGTATTCGCAAGCAGCCTGGTCGGCCCGAGGGCCCCGGCCACCGACAGCCCGGCAAGCCCACCGGCGAGAACGCTGC
>CANGGC010000163.1 GCA_947453125.1 Planctomycetaceae bacterium
CGGCCACATGCGTGGCATCGGCTGCCTGCTCACCGGCGTCGAACTCTTCCCCGGAAACATCCAGGGGGGAAGCGACACGCCGGCGGGATGGTCGAGCGGGCTGTCGATCGATCAGGAGATCGCAGGCTTCCTCCAGGCGCGCCCGGAGACCGCCACCCGGTTTGGCTCGCTCGAGTTCGGCGTCCTCGTCCCCGACCGGGCCGATACCTGGACGCGGATGGTCTACGCCGGTCCCAACAAACCGGTGGCGCCGATCGATGATCCGTATCAGATGTTCTCCCGGCTCTACGGGAGCGTGAAGCACCGCGAGAGCCTGCGGAGCGTGCTCGACGAGCTTCACGAGGATCTCGCCCGCGTGACGGCCACGCTGCCGGCCGAGGATCGGAGGCTCCTCGAGGAGCACGCCGACCTCGTCCGCGGCTTCGAACGGGACTTGGCAGCCCAGCGCGAGGTGGCCAAGCACGACGTTCCGGTGCTCGAGCCGGGCATTCTCGAGGCCAACGACCGGATGCCGACGATCAGCCGGATGCAGATCGATCTGCTCGTGGCGGCGCTCGCGGCCGATTTCACGCGAGTCGTCACGCTCCAGTACACCAACTCCGTCGGTCAGCCCCACATGAAGTGGCTGGGGGTCGACGAGGGGCAGCACGATCTCTCCCATGAGCCCAACAGCAACGTCGACGCGCAGGAGAAGCTGACGCGGATCAACACCTGGTATGCCGGGGAAGTCGCCCACCTTGCCGCCCGTCTCGCGGCCACGCCCGAGCCGGGGGGGGATGGATCGATGCTCGATCACACCACGATCCTGTGGACGAACGAACTCGGCGAGGGCAATTCCCACACGCGCGAGGACATCCCCTGGGTGATGATCGGCGGGGGCCTAGGCTTCCGCACCGGTCGGGCGCTCGACTTCCCGGCGGTGCCCCACAACCGTCTCCTCCTCAGCCTGGCCCACGCCTTTGGCCACACCGGCCTCGACCGCTTCGGCAACCCCGACTTCTGCGGCGACGGCCCGCTCGTCCTGGGATGAGCGCGGTCGGAGCCGCGGGGCTTCAGCCGAGCCGCGGATACATCCGCTCCGCCTCGTGGAGGACGACGAGGCTCTCGGCCCGGTGGGCGAGCCGTTCGACCGCTTCCGGGGTCGCCGCATGGCCGAACTCGAGCTCCTCGACGAGGCCCTGATCGAGCTCGGAGAGGAGGACGAGGCGGCGATCGCCGAGGGCCTGCGCGAAGAACCTCGTCGCCACGGCATCGGAGATCAGGGTCTGGTCACCCGAGGCGAGGGCCTCTTCGACCAGTGGCTTGAGCGCCACCCCCTGACGCCAGCGATGGAACACCGGGCCGGGGGGGATGGCCAATCGACTCGCGATGCAGATCGTCCCCTCGGGATGGGTCGTTCGGGCCGCGGCCGCGACGGCGCGGACGAGCGCCGGCATCCCCAGCTCGGGCGCCGCAAGCGAGGCGATCGTCAGCCGTGGCGACCCGGGCAGCCGCGGCCGCCAGAGTTCGGCGTGACGCCGGGCCGCCCGGTCAGTGGTGACGGGCGTGCCGAACTCGATGGCGTGGACCGTGCCCCCGCGTCCCGGCACGACCCGGAGCGTGGCGATCGTGCCGAGTTGCCAACCGATATCCCGGGATCGTTCGCGGAGCGGTGGCACCGCCTTCCGGCCGCTCCGCGCCAGGTGGCGGAGGACGTCGGCCCGGGCCGCGCCCGGCGCGAAGGCTGGCCAGAGATCGCCGTCGAGCGCATGCCCGCCGAGGGCCGCATCCCAAGCGTAGACGCCGACGGTGACGACGACGTCGGCGTCGACGAGCGTCCGGGCGATGTGGAGCGGGATTCCCTCCGCATCGGGGCCGAGATAGGCCGACCCTGACTCCTGGGTCGGATCGAAGACGAACTCATCCGCCGGCAGCGATGTCACCGCGGAGGGGGGCTGTGTCGAGATCAGCGGCGGGGCATGGAGGACGGCGAGGTCGTCGGCGGCAATTCCCGCCGACTCCAGCCGGCTGCGGATCGTGGCGACAATCTGGCCGGCCGCAGGGATCGGGCCGGCGAGGGCGAGGGCGACGCGGTCCCCTGGCACGACATGGGCCACGAGGGGGGGGCCGTTTCGAGGGGTGTCGATGGCCGTCGCCGCCACGGCAGCCGCTGCGTCCCCCCTGACCCCGGCGGGGCCGCGGGCATCGAAGGCGACGTCGGCGTCGGACGGCTCAAGGACCAGGGGATCGGTGCTGCCGTAGTCGAGGAGGATCGGTTTCACGGTGCGGAGCGCTGCGGAGGCGGAGGGGCGATGCCCGGAGGGGCGGAGAACGACGATTCTCGCCCACGCCCGGGCCGGCGAACAGCAGCAGGGCTGCCGCTGCGGGAAACCCGACCGTCAGGGATTCCCCCGCCGGTATTCCTTCCCGTACCGGCACGTGCATACCTGGCAGGTGCCACGCTCATCCCCGGTATTCGCGGACGACGATGCACAACCATCATCACACCACCTCCGGGGTCCCCCGGACCTGTCGCAGGAGATCACTGCCATGCCGTCCCATCCCGTCAAACCCGTCCATCGCTCCCTCGTGGCGCTCCTCGTGGCCGCGGCTGTCGGCGCCACGGCCGGGGCCCAGGAGGAGTCCTACGTCGGCGGGGGGCGTGGCGTGCCGGTGATCGGCGCGCCGGCGGGCTCTGACTGCGAGAGCTGCCGCTCCCAGATGCGCCCGCCGTGGCAAGGCAGCGCCGTGGCTGGGTACGGACAGCGTCTTCCGACGGGCCACTGCATGAGCGGTGCCTGCGGGCCGAGCCATGCGGGGCCGAGCCATGCGGCGCCGTGCCGGTCGTGTGGCCCGACCGCCTGTGGGCCGACCCCCTGCGGCCCCTGCGCCCCGGGGATCTGCGGCGTGACCGGATTCTGCCATGCCCCGGGCGGGGCCTTTGGGGCCCACTATCCGCTCCCCCCCTGCCTGCCGAGGCTTCACGCCTTCCTCCGCGACGGGATGATCCTTTCGCCGCAGCCGCTGGTTGTGCCGAAGTGCCACGAGTGCGGGGCGGTGCTTCCGATGGGCTTCTGATCGGGTGATGGCCGTCAGGATGGCCAGAGCCAGCCCACGACGAGCATCGCCACCGTGATCACCACCGCGCCGACAACATCGAGAATTGCTCCGCTGCGGATCATGTCGCGGAGGCGGATCCGGCCGGTGCCGTAGACGATGGCATTGCAGGGCGTGCTCACCGGCATCATGAAGCCGAGGCTCGCCGCGAACGTGGCGGCCAGCGCCGCGGTGAGTGGATCGCCGCCGCCGGCCGCTGCCAGGGCCATCGCCACCGGCACGACCATGTTGGCGCTGGCCGTGTTGCTCGTGAACTCGCTGGTGACCACCGCCACGAGCGTCGCGGCCGCGACGAGCGCCACACTCGCCCCCGGTCCGGTCGGCAGCCAGCCGGTCAGGCTCCTTCCCAGCGCCTCGGCCAGGCCGGTGGAGAAGGAGAGCTCGCCGAGGGCCATGCCGCCGCCGTAGAGGAGGATGATCCCCCAGTCGATCCGCGCCGCCTCATCCCACTGAAGCGCCCTCCGCCCCGGGCCGCCGGGGAGGATGAAGAGCATCACGGCGCCGAGCAGCGCCGCGACCCCTTCGGGAACATGGGCCGCAAACCAGGCCGGCAGCGGGTGCTTCGCGCCGAGGAGCAGGCCGAGGATGCCTGGCACGATCCACAGGGCGACGGTGGTGCCGAAGGCGATCGCCGTGCTCACTTGGCCGCGCGACCAGGCGCCCAGGCCGGTCCGCTCCCGGGCGACGAGCTCAGCCACGCCGGGGAGCCGATCGACCCCGGCGGGGAACATCCAGCCGAGGAGGAGCACCGCGAAGACGGTGAGGATCACCGTCACCGGCACGCCGATCGCGCACCAGGCGAGAAACGACACCTCGACGCCGAGCTCGTTGCGGATGAAGGCCAGGCCAATGAGGTTTGGCGGCGTGCCGATCGGCGTCGCCAAGCCGCCGATGCTCGAGGCAAAGGCCACGGCAAGCATCAATCCGGTGGCGAAGCGCGGATCGAGCCTCGGCCCGGCCGGGGACGCATCCCGGGAGGCGGCATGCTCGATGGCCGCGAGGATCCCGGCGGCGATCGCCACCATCATCGCCGTCGTGGCGGTGTTGGAGATGAAGGCGCTGATCGTCGCCGAGACCAGCGCCACCGCGGCGAGGATTCGCCCCGGCCGCTCCCCCACGGCCGGCAGGCCGAGGACGGCAAATGCCAGCCGCCGGTCGAGGCCGTGGACGCGGATCGCCTCGGCGAGCATGAACGAGCCGAGGAAAAGAAAGACAAGCGGCTCCGAAAAGGGCCGGAAGACCTCCTTCGCCGGAGCCACGCCCGCCACGACGCAGGCCACCGCCCCGAGCAGCGCCGTCACCGGCAGCGGCAGGGCCTCGGTCACCCACAACACCACGACCCCCACGAGGATCACGGCCAGACTCTGGGCTTCGGGCGTGAGTGGCATGGGCATGGGAGAAAAAATCCCCCGGGGGAGCACTGGCTCCCCCGGGGGAAGTTGAGGTTTCCGCGGAAATCGACCGGTGTCACCAGGTCTTGCCGAGGGCGGCCTGGGCCGCCGCCAGCCGGGCGACCGGCAGGCGGAACGGCGAGCAACTCACGTAATCGAGACCGAGGTGGTGGCAGAAGAGCACCGAGTGGGGATCGCCACCATGCTCGCCGCAGATGCCGAGCTTGATGTCGGGCCTCGTCTTCCGCCCCTTCTCGACGGCGGTCTGCATGAGCGAGCCGACGCCGGTGGTATCGATCGAGGCGAACGGGTTCGCCTTGAAGATCCCGAGGTCGGTGTACTTCTGCAGGAAGGAGCCCATGTCGTCGCGGCTCATGCCGAGGCAGGTCTGGGTGAGGTCGTTGGTGCCGAAGCTGAAGAACTCGGCGCTCTCGGCGATCTCGTCGGCCGTGAGGGCGCCGCGCGGGATCTCGATCATCGTGCCGACGAGATACTTCACCTTGACGCCCGTCTCCTTCGCCACCTGAGCCGCCGTGGCGTGAACGATCTCGAGTTGGTTGTCGAGCTCCTTCTTGAAGCCCACCAGCGGGATCATGATCTCCGGCTTCACCTTGATGCCGGCCTTCTGCACCTTTGCGGCCGCCTCAAACACGGCCCGGGCCTGCATCTCCGAGATCTCGGGGTAGCTGACGCCGAGGCGGCAGCCACGGTGGCCGAGCATCGGGTTGAACTCGTGGAGCGCCTCGACGCGGCGGTGGACGACCTCGACGGAGAGCTTGAGCTTCTTCGCCAGATCGGCCTGGGCCTTCTCGTCGTGCGGCACGAATTCATGAAGCGGCGGATCGAGGAAGCGGATCGTCGCCGGGCGGCCGTCGAGGGCCCGGAAGATCCCCTCGAAATCGTCGCGCTGGTAGGGAAGGAGCTTCGCGAGGGCCGCCCGGCGAGCATCGAGCGTCTCGGCGAGGATCATCTCCCGCATCGCGTCGATCCGGTTGCCCTCAAAGAACATGTGCTCCGTCCGCGTCAGGCCGATCCCCTCGGCGCCGAAGGCGATCGCGTGCCGGACCTGCTCCGGGGTGTCGGCATTGGTGCGGATGCCGAGCTTCCGGTACTTGTCGGCGAGCTTCATGATGAAGGCGTAGTACTGGTAGACGTCCGAGTCTTCCGGCTTCATCGTGTTGGTGACGAGCACCTGCTTGAGCTCGCTGTCGGCGGTCTTGATCGCTCCGGAAAACACCTCGCCGGTGCTGCCGTTGATGGAGATGTCATCTCCCTCCTTGAGCGTCGTCGAGCCGCAGACGAGCGTCCCCTTGTGGTAGTCGATCGAGATCGCGCCGGCACCGGCCACGCACACCTTGCCCATCTGCCTGGCGACGAGGGCTGCATGGCTCGAGACACCACCGCGGCTGGTGAGGATTCCCTCGGCCGCGATCATGCCACGGAGATCCTCAGGTGAAGTCTCGACACGGGCAAGCACCACCTTCTTCCCCTTGTCGGCGAGCTCCTCGGCCTTGGCGGCCGAGAACACGAGCTGCCCGGTGGCGGCACCGGGGCCGGCGGCCAGGCCGGTCGTCAGCACGCGGCCCGCCTTCTTCGCCTTCTCGTAGTCGGCCCGGTCGAAGATCGGGGCGAGGAGCTGCGAAAGGGCGTCCGGATCGGCGCTCTGGATAGCGTGCTCCGGGGTCATGAGCTTCTGCTTGACCATGTCGTGGGCGATCTTCACGTACGCCAGCGCCGTCCGCTTTCCGTGGCGGGTCTGGAGCATGTAGAGCTTCTTCTTCTCCACCGTGAACTCGAAGTCCTGGACGTCGCCGAACTTCTTCTCCAGCTTCTCGCGGACCTTCTCGAGCTGCTTGTAGGTGGCGGCAAACTCGGTGTCGTGGGCCATCTCGACGACCGGCTTCGGCGTGCGAAC
>CANGGC010000164.1 GCA_947453125.1 Planctomycetaceae bacterium
ACTCGTCGAACGGCATGTTGCGGTTGAAGGCATTGGCGACCCACTGCCGGTAGGCCCACAGCTCGCGGAAGTTGTCGATGTGGATGCCGTTGGTGTCGCCGTAACGGGCGTAGTCGAGCCAGTAGCGGCCGCGGTGCTCGCCCCAATCGAGACTCGAGAGCAACCGATCGACGAGTTGCTCGTAGGCGTCGGGGGAGCGATCGGCAACGAATGCCTCGACGAGGGCCGGCTCCGGCGGCAGCCCGGTGAGATCGAGGGCGACGCGGCGGGCGAGCGTGCGCCGGTCGGCTTCGGGGGCGGGGGCGAGCCCTTCGGCCTCAAGGCGTTTGAGGACGAACCGGTCGATCGGATTGCGGACCCAAGCCTCCTGTGTCACCGCCGGCGGCTCCGGCCGCTTCGGCGCGATGAACGACCAGTGGGGCTCGTACTCCGCCCCTTCCTTCACCCACCGGGTGAGGATTGCTTTTTGCTCTTCGTTGAGCGGCTTCTTCGAGGCCGGCGGGGGCATCACCTCCTCGGGATCGTCGGAAAAGACGCGGTCGAGGAAGGTGGTGGAGTCGGGATCGCCCGGGACAAGGGCCCCAAACTCGATCGCCGCGTCGCGCTGGTCGAGCCGCAGGCCAGCCTTGCGGGAAGCGCTGTCGGCCCCGTGGCAGGAGAAGCAGTGCTCGACCAGCAGCGGCCGGACGTCTTGGTGGTAGGAGAGGTGCGGGGGGGCCGCGGGGGCCGGCTCATCGCCACGGCCGGGGGCGGCAAGCACGAGCAAGCCCAGGCAGGCGAATGTCGTGCGACCCAAACGGTGGAACGGGGTCATGGTGTTTCCCTTGCAGATTCTTGCGGCGCCGGAACGCGGACGCTCGCCCCTCCCGAAAACCACCCCGAATTATAGCACCGCTGGAAGCCGCGGCGAGCAACCGGGCCGCGAAGCGCAAGTCGTTTCCGATAAACAGCTTGGCGCTGGGCTCACTTCGTTGCCGGGCCGGGCTGCCGCGGGGTGGCGGCCGCGGGCTCCGCGTCGTCCTTGCCGGCGAGGAGTTTCTCCACCGCCGTGCGGATCACCTCATCCCCCTTCCCTCCCGGCCCCTTCAGTTCCCCCTGCCACCAGACCCGCAGATAGCCCTGCTGATCGATGACATAGACCGTGGGCCACATCGTGTTGCCCCACGCCTTCCAGGTGGCCGAGTCGCCGTCAAAGACCACCGGATAGTCGATCCCCGCTTCCTTGGCCGCGGCAATCACTTTGCCTGAATCCTTCTCGGTCTCGGTCTCCGGGGTCTGGACACCAATCACGACGACCCCCTTGTCGGCGAAGGCACGGTGCCATTCGGCGTAGATCGGGAGGTTCCGCTGGCAGTTGACACACTCGAAGGCGTAGAAGTGAAGGATCACGACCTTGCCGCGGAGACCGGCAAGTGTGAGTGGCTTGGCATTGATCCAGGTGTCGGAGGGGGCGAGTTCCGGCGCCATCGGATAGATGCGGTCGAGCGTCACCGTGTCGAACGGGGCACCGGCGAGCTCCCGCCAACGCTTCTGCTGCTCCTCCGAGAGGAGATCACCGGGGAGCTTGAGCTCTCTTTCGCGCGCCGCCAGGAGGGCCGCCTTCTCGAGATCCCCCTGCCCGCCCCCCGACTGAAACACCCTCCCGAGCGCCGCCGCTGCTGACTCGGTGGCGCGGGCGGCGGCGAGGAGTTTTTCCTGCTGCGCCGGCTCGAGCCCGACCACCTCGGCGACGTCTTCCCGGAGGAGGACACGGCCCCCTTGGGCACGCCGTTCGAGGTCGGCGAGGCGAACGAGCTTCTCGCGCGCAAGCGCCCCGGTGAGCCAGGTCTTCACCACCTTCTCGACCTTGGTGATCGCGGCGCGCTGCTCGGCCGGGGGGAGATTACGGGCCCGCCACCAGTCGCCGTCGACGGTCGCGAAGAGCTGCTCAAGCTGATCGAGCTTGGCCCCTTCGATGCCGATCTCCGCCTGCACTGACCCCGCATGGAGGAGCGGGAGAAGAATCTGCGGCACGTAGGCGGCCGGATCGGTTGGGAGTGGGGCGGCCGCTGGCTTCTTGGCGGCACCGGGGGCTTGGGCGCCAGATCGGGCCGGGGCCACGACGGAGGCGACGAGCGTGGCCGCGACGATGAGACCGAGGCGGAAGGAGGGGGAAAGAAGGCGCATGCGACTCCCGATGGACGGCGGGCGGGCTTCAGAAGGGCCACAGGAGCGGCGCGAGGATCACCGTGAGGATCATCACGAGGATGTTGAGGGGCCCCCCGAAGCGGAGGTAGTCGCTGAATTTGTAGCCGCCCGGGCCGTAGATCATCAAGTTGGTCTGGTAGCCCATCGGCGTGGCGAAGCCGCAACTGGCGGCAACCGTCACCGCCATGACGAACGGCATCGGGTTGATTCCCAGGTTCTCGGCGGTCTGCCAGGCAATCGGGAAGGTGAGGACGGCTGCGGCGTTGTTGCTCATCAGTTCCGTGAACAGCATCGTCACGAGATACACGGCCACAAGGAGGGCATGCGGATGGCGGCCCGCCACGTCGATCGTCGTCCCGGCAACCATTTCGGCAAGTCCCGTCTTCTCCATCGCCCGTGCCAGGCCGAAGCTGGCGGCGATCAGCAGCAGCGATTCCCACTCGATCGCGTCGCGGGCCTCGTCGGAGGTGAGGCAGCGCGTGGCGACAACAACCGCCGCTGCCACGAGGGCCGCCGCCACCATCGGCACCAGTTCCAGCGTCGCCGCTGCGACCATCGTCACCAGCACGATCAGCGCCAGCGCCGCCCGGTCATGCCGCGGCGGGCGGGAGTCGCTCACCTCGCTGACGAGATAGAAATCGCGGTTGCTCCGCTGCCGGGCGACGAAGCCGGGCGCCGCTTCGAGGAGCAGCGTGTCGCCGGGCTGGAGGACGATGTCGCCGGTTTTCATCCGCAGCCGCTCGCCATTGCGCCCCACGGCGATGACGACGGCGTCGTAGCTCGAGCGGAATCGGGCATCGCGGATCGACCGGCCGACCAGCGGGCAGCTGTTGGAGACGACCGCCTCGATGAGCGTCCGTTCCGACCGCGGGCCGTCGAGCGTGAAGAGCTGGTCGGTCGCCGGCCGCAAGCCACGGAGCTTCTGGAGCTCGATGACCGATTCGACAATCCCCACGAACACGAGCCGATCGCCATCCTCGAGGCGCTCGGTGGGGGCTACAGGCGCGAGGAAGTGGCCGCCGCGGTCGATCTCCATGAGGAACAGCCCCTCGAGACCGCGCAGCCCGGCCTCTTCGATCGTCCGGCCGGTAAGCGGGCTCCCCTCCTCCACGACCATCTCGAGGGTGTATTCGCGCGGGTCATCGCCGACGCTCATCGCCGGCCGCCGATCCTTGAGGAGCGTGCGACTGGCGAACACGAGGTAGACCATCCCTGCCAGGAGGAGCGGCACGCCGAGCCTCGTGATCTCGAACATCCCCAGCGGCTCCCCCGTCTTTCCCTTCACCAGCCCGCTGACGACGACATTCGTGCTCGTGCCGATGAGCGTGCACAGGCCCCCGAGAACGACCGCCGCGTTCATCGGCATCAAGAGCTTCGAGACCGGGAAACGGTGCTTCTTCGCCCAGTCGCGGATCGCCGGCACCATCAGCGCGACGACCGGCGTGTTGTTCATGAAGGCCGACACGACGGCCGGGCCGACCATCGTCCGCAGCTGGGCCGAGGCGAGCGTCGACGGGCGCCCGAGCACCCGATCGACGACCGTGGCCAAAGCCCCCGTCCGTTCCACCGCGGCAGCCACGACGAACAGCGCGGCCACCGTGATCATCCCCTCGTTGGCCATCCCCTTGAGGGCCTCTTCGGGAGTGAGGATCCCCGCGGCGAGGAGCACGACCACCCCCCCGATCATCGCCATGTCGGGGCCGCGCTGACCGATGAGGAGGGCGACGAGCGTGGCGCAGACGACGAGCGCCGTGAACAGGGCGGGCCAGTCGCCGGCGAGGGCGGCGGCCGCGAATGGCGTCATCGAAGCGAGCATCGACGGCCCTGGCAGATGTCTGGTGGGGCGATCGGGAAAAACTCAGCCGCGAGTGTTCCCGACGGAAAGCCTTGATGCAAGGCAGGTTTGGGCGGTGCCACGCCAGACCGGGGTTCAGGCGAGGATTTCGCGGATCACCCGGCCGTGAACGTCGGTGAGGCGGCGATCGACCCCCGAATGGCGGGCCGTGAGTCGCTCGTGATCGATGCCGAGGAGCCAGAGGATCGTGGCGTGGAGGTCGTAGCCGGTGGTGACGTCGCGCTCGGCCTTCCACGACCACTCGTCACTTTTCCCGAACGAGGTGCCGGGCCTGATCCCGGCGCCGGCCAGCCACGAGACGAACGTGCCGCCGTTGTGGTCGCGGCCCACGCTCCCCTGGCTGAAGGGCATCCGCCCGAACTCGGTCGTCCAGACGACGAGCGTGTCGTCGAGGAGGCCCAGGCGACCGAGGTCGGCCAGGAGCGCGGCCGCTGGCTGATCCATCCCCTTGGCCACCGCCCCGAGCTCGCGGGGGATGTCGCCGTGGTTGTCCCAGTTGAGCGACCCGCCCCCCGGCCCGCTCCACACCTGCACGAACCGGGAGCCGCGCTCGAGAAGCCGACGGGCGAGGAGGCAGCGGCGGCCGAAGTCGGCCGTCTCCGGCTGATCGAGGCCGTAGAGCTGATGGGTTTCAGCCGTCTCGCTCGCGAGATCGAGCAGCTCTGGCGCCGAGAGCTGGAGCCGGGCGGCCAGCTCGTAGCTCGCCATCCGGGCGGCGAGCCGATCGTCACCCGGGCGGGCCTCGCCATGGAGGGCGTTGAGGCGCCTGAGCACTTCGAGCCCCTCGGCCCGGCTCTCAGAGGTGATGTCGGCGCGGTCGGGAGGAGGGCGGAGATGGGAGATCGGCTGGGGGGCCGAGGCCTGGATCACCATCCCTTGGTGGTTGGCCGGTAGAAAGCCGGCCGTGAAGGCGCTGCGGCCGTTGTAGGGAAGCCCACGGGCGTCGGGGAGTGTGACATAGGCGGGGATGTTGTCGGCGAGGCTGCCGAGGGCGTGCGAGATCCAGGCGCCGGCAGCCGGAAACCCGGGGAGCACAAACCCGCTCGTCTGCAGGTAGCTCGCCGGGCCATGGACATTCGACGGCGACTCCATCGCCATCAGGAACGCCATCCGATCGACCTCGCGGGCCAGGCAAGGAAGCGCCGAGCTGACCCATCTCCCGCTCTCCCCGTGCCGGGCCCAGGCAAATGGGCTCTTCATGACGGCGCCGGGCGTGCTGATGCTCGCCTCGACGCGCTTCCCGGCCCCCGGATCGAACGGCTGGCCATGGAGGGCTTCGAGCCGCGGCTTGTAATCGAACAGATCACACTGGCTCGCCCCGCCGGTCATGAACAGCTCGACGACGCGCTTCGCCCGTGGCTTGCCGCCATGGAGAAACGGCGCCGCGGCCCCCGCCTCCTCCGCTGCGAGCATCGCGCAGGCAACACCTGCGAGCCCGCTCGAGAGCGTTTTCAAAACCTCGCGACGGGCGTGTTGGGGAGTCGGATTCATGGGTGGGAAGGAATCGCTCGAGGAGACGGCGAACGACAGCGTCAGTCGAGGTAGAGGAACTCGTTGGCATTGAGGAGGAGGTGGGCGGTGGCGGCAAGGCCGTGCCGCTCGGCGTGCGCCACCAGGAGCGCCCGCTCTTCGGCCGTGGGGGAGCGGAGGAGCACGTGGCGGAAGAGCGCGTCGATCCGTGCCGCGCCATCGCCTTCGGCATCGATCCGATCGACGACTCGAGCGGCGATCCGCCCGGCCTGATGGAGGACGAAGGGATCGTTTTGGAGGGCAAGAGCCTGGACGGCGGTCGTCGATTCGTTGCGCACCGGCACGAGCTGCCCGCCGTCGGGAACGTCGAGGGCATCCATGAAGGGATCGGGAACGGTGCGGAAGACGAAGCGGTAGATCGCGCGGCGCCGGTGGGCGGGAGCATCGGCCGGGAAGTGTTCGTAATCGAGGAACGCCGGTGCCCCGCCGTCGGGCATGAACGTCGCCTTTCCCTTGTCGAGGAAGTGGACGACGGCCGGGCCCCCCATCGCGAGATCGAGGCCGTCGCCGAGGCCGACGAGCGCGTCGCGGAGCTGCTCGCCGGAGAGCCGGCGCCGGTGGGCGCGCCACAGGAGCCGGTTGTCGGCGTCGCGGCCGGCGGCAGCGGCGTCGAAGGTGACGGCCTGCTGCCAGGTGGCGCTCGAGAGGATGAGCCGATGGAGGGCCTTGAGCGAGCCCTTGGCGTCGTCGCGGAACCAGCAGGCGAGCCAGTCGAGGAGCTCCGGGTGGCTCGGCTCGCTCCCCATGAATCCGAAATCGTTCGGCGACTCGACGAGCCCGCGGCCGAAGTGCCACTGC
>CANGGC010000165.1 GCA_947453125.1 Planctomycetaceae bacterium
GAGATAGGCGGGGAGATCGGCGTTCTCGCTCCCCAAGCCGTAGCTCGCCCAGGAGCCGATGCTCGGCCGGCCAGCCAACTGACTCCCGGTCTGGAAGAAGGTGATCGCCGGATCGTGGTTGATCGCCTCGGTGTGCATCGAACGGATCATGCACCACTGATCGGCCTTCGAGGCGATCCCCGGAATCAGATCGCTGAACCACATCCCGCTCTGGCCATGTTGGGCGAAGGGGAAGATCGACGGCGCCACCGGGAAGCTCGATTGGCCGCTGGTCATCGTCGTCAGCCGCTGCCCCTGACGGATCGATTCGGGCAGCTCCTCCCCGCGCCGCGCGACCAGCGCCGGCTTGGGATCGAAGAGATCCATCTGCGACGGCGCGCCCGACTGGAAGAGATAGATGATCCGCTTCGCCTTCGGCGCGTGATGGGGGATTCCCGGCAGTGCCGCCACGGCTGATGTCTGCGGAGTGAGCCCGGCGACGGCGGAGGCCAGGGAGCCGGCGGCGCCACCGAGGAAGACGCGGCGGTTGAGCGCGTCCTGGAGGTGGAAGCCATTCATGAGACGGTCCATCGATTCACTCCCGCATCACGAATTCGTCGAGGTTCAAAATCACGTTGGCCACGAGGCACCAGGCGGCGAACTCGTCGGCCTCAAGGCCCGCCGTCGCTTCCCCCACCGGCCTGCCGGCAGCACCGGCAACGATGAAGGCCTCGGCCGATGTCGCGTCGGCTGCAAAAGCCCCTTGATCGGCGGCCAAGCCGGCTAGGATCGTGTCGAGCTCGGGCCCGTCTGGGGCCCGCCCGAGCGCGAGCGCATAGCCGCGGGCGATCCGGGCCGCGGGATCGGCGCCCCCCTCGGCCACCATTCGGCGTGCGAGCCCCTGGGCCGCTTCGAGGAACGTCGTCTCGTTGAGCAGCGCCAGCGCCTGCAGCGGCGTGTTCGTCCGCGAGCGTTTCACGGTGCAGGTCTCGCGGTTGGGGGCGTCGAAGAGGAGCATCGTGGGCGGCCCGGCCGTCCGTTTCCAGATCGTGTACATGCTGCGCCGAAATCTCCCCGGGCCGGTGTCGGGAACATAGCCGCGGAGATTGCCATACTTGCTCGTCTCGTCCCACACCCCCTCGGGCATCCACGGCCGCACGCTCGGGCCACCGATCGCCGGCACGAGAAGCCCCGCCGCGGCGAGCGCCTGATCGCGGACGATCTCCCCCGGCAACCGCACCCGCGGGCCCCGCGCGAGGAGCCGGTTGGCCGGATCGCGAGCCAACTCATCAGCCGTCACCAGGCTCGACTGCCGGTAGACAGCGCTCGTGAGGAGGAGCTTGAGAACGGCCTTCATGTCCCAGGGACGGGCCGGGGAGCCCGCCACCTGCGGCAGATTCGTCCCCTCCATGAACTCGACCGCGAGCCAGTCGAGCAGTTCGGGGTGGCTCGGATACTCGGCCTGGCTGCCGAGGTTTTCGCTCGTCTTCACCAGGCCCGTGCCGAAGAGCCGCTCCCATTGGCGGTTCACCCACACCCGTGCCGTGAGCGGATGATCGCGGGAGACGATCCCCTCGGCGAGCGCCAGCCGATCGGCTTTCCTTCCCGAAGGGAGTGGCGGGAGGAAGGCGGGCAGCCCCGGGTCGACCTTCTCCCCCGGCTTGTCGTATTCGCCGCGCGTGAGCACGAACGCATCCCGCGGCGGCCCCTCGCGCATCACCATGGCACTCGGCAGGACATCGCGGAAGGCGTCGAGCGCCTTCCGGGCCGCATCGCGCGTCGCTTCGGCCTGTTTCACCGGCCCCCCGACCTTATCGCGGTAGTACGCCGTGATCACCTGCTGCTGTTCGTGTGTCCGGGCCGCGGCTTCGATTCGCAGGCTGTCTCGCACCGGCGCCGGCACGGCCAGACCCGACACCCCCGCAAGCTCAGGCGCGGCCGACGTCCGCACCACACGGAATCGCCCAAAGGCATGCCCCTCGATCACCTCCTGACGGATACGGATCCGCAGCCTGGCGTTCTCCGGCACCTCGACGGCCGCTGTGGGAAACACCGCCAAGCGACGCGGCTGGCGCTTGTCAGCGAGATGGCCGTCGATCGCCCAGCCCTGCCCGCCACCGAGCACGCTCGCCGCCGGCCAGCCGGCCTGTTCGTAGTCGGCCTCGGCACGGCCAAGCGCCACCGGGAGAGCCGGCGCGTTCCCCGGCGGATCGATCTCCACCTCGACCCGGTTCACGACGACATTGCCGTTGTGGTTGCGGCCGAAGCCGCCGCCACCGGAGAGGGACGGATCGGCAAGCAGTTCGAGGCGGACGCCTCCCAACGGACCGGCGGGAAGGAGGGCTTCGATCTCGTAGGTGTCGAGCGGTGGCTTGGCCCCCTCGACGAGCCACGAGCCATCCTCGAGCCGGCGAAACGTTGCTCCGCCCAAGCTCTTCAAGGCGAGCGGCTCGAGCGTCTGCCAAATCTCGTCAGGAAGATCGAGCACCGGACGGATCGAACGCTCCCAGTCGGCAACCAGGGTCGTGAGATCCTTCTCGCCGGCGCGGACTGCCTCGTCGGCGTCGGCGATCGTCTTCTCCAGCCGCAGGACTTCGGCGGATTGTTCGGCCGACGGCAGCGGATAGAGCGGATCGGAGTTGCCGCCGCTGCGCGTCTCGCTCCCCATGATCGTGCCGGTTTCGGGAACGTTACAGAACAGCGCGAAGAGGGCGTAGAACTCGCGCTGCGTGAGCGGGTCGTATTTGTGGTCGTGGCAGCGGGCACAGCCGACCGAAAGGCCAAGCCAGGTCTGGCCGGTCGTCTCGACGCGATCGATGACCGTCTCCACCCGCCACTCCTCGGCGATGATCCCCCCTTCGCCGTTGATCCGGTGATTGCGGTTGAAGCCGGTGGCGATGATCGCGTCGCGCGTCGCCGCCTCGTCGCCCGGCACCGGCGGAAGCATGTCGCCGGCGAGCTGGTGGATCGTGAACTGATCGAAGGGAAGGTTGCGGTTGTAGGCCGCGATCACCCAGTCGCGCCACGGCCAGTTCGAGCGGCCGGAGTCGACCTGGTAGCCATGGCTGTCGGCGTAGCGGGCCGCATCGAGCCATTCGATCGCCATCCGCTCACCGAAGTGCGGGCTGGCGAGCTTGAGATCGACATACGTCTCATACGCCTCGGGGGAAGGATCGGCGACAAACGCGGCGACCTCCTCTGGCGTCGGCGGCAGGCCCGTGAGATCAAGGCTGACCCGGCGGGCGAGCACCTCCCGCGGCGCTGCGCCGTTGGGGCTCATCCCCTCGTCCTCGAGGCGATTGAGGATGAAGTGGTCGATCGGCGTCCGCGGCCACTCCATGCCACGGGACACCGGAACCTCCGGCCGCGCAACCCTCTCGAAGGCCCAGTGGCCCCGGTACGCGGCGCCGGCTGCGATCCAGCGGCGAAGCAACTCCGCCTCGGCCGCCGTTACCGGCTTGCCGACATGCGGCGGCGGCATGACGAGATCGGGATCGGTCGACTCGATCCGGGAAAGCACTTCGCTCGCCGCCGCATCGCCGGGCACGATTCCCCGACTGCCACTGTCGAGCACGAGACTGGCGCCAGCGGGCTCATCGAGCCGCAAGCCTCCCTGCCGCTTCGCTGCGTCGGGGCCATGGCAGGAAAAGCAGCGGTCGGAGAGGAGCGGACGGATGTCGCGGTTGAAGTCGACCGGAGAGACTGGCGCCGCCCGGGGAGCGTTCTCCGCAGCGACGACCGGCGACCACACGCCGACCACGCTCCACGCGCCCCACGCCAGGATCAGGAGCACCATCCCTGGCCGGATCGATGGGGCTGAGATGCACCGGCGCCGCCGGCTGTCATGGAGCGTGTTCACAGTGACTCGCTTTCCTCGCCTTCGTACGAGACGTTCGGCGTTGCATTCGCTCCGGGAACGGCTCCCTGCTTCTCCTCGTCTCTCCGCTTCGCCCCCTTCTCCTCGCGCTTCCGTTCGCGCCCCTCTCCCTCGGCACGGCCGACGCCATGAGCCTCGTGAAGCCGCCTCACCTCCTGCTCGAGGCGCTCGATCCGCTCCTGCTGCTCGGCAAAGTGGCGGCGGATGTCCTGGAACCGATCCTGGAGCTGCTCGTGGGTCTTCGCGAGCTTCTCGTGCATCTGCCGCAGCTCGTCGCCACCACCTCCCCCTTTAAGCTTCTCACCGAGCCCACGGGCCATCTCTTCGACGTGGCGGTGGAGATCGCGAGCGTGCTCCTCGAAGCGGCGGTTGAGATCGTCCTGAGGCATGCCGCCGAGGGGCGGGGCCTGATGTCCGGGGGGCACCATCCGACCATGGAACCGAGGCCCCGGGCCGCCGCGTTGGGGACCCGGCTGCTGCGGACCACCGTGCGGCAGCGGCCCCATCGGCGGCTGGCCCTGCGGAAAGGGACCGCCGAGACGGGCCTCGAGGCGCTCGAGCTTCCCGAGGATCTGATCGAGCTGCTGGGCGACGTGGGCGTGCGCATCAAAGGGAACGGGAGCCATCGCCGGCGCAGGGAATGGGGTGGGGACATGCGGCGGAAGCGGCGCCTGGAACTGGGAGTGCGGCTGCCCTGGCGCCTGGAACTGGGGATGGGGCTGTCCTGGATGATGTGGCCCCTGCGGCGGCTGCGGTGGCTGCGGCTGCGGCGGGGGCGGGCCCTGCATCGACTGCACGTGCCGAGCGATAATCCCTTCGAGACCTTCGATCGAGTCGAGGGTGAAGCCTGCGGGTCCACCGGAGCCCTGCTTCACCTTGCCGTCCGCCCCGACCTCGACATCAAACGAGAACACCGCCACCTTCGGCGGCAGGACGATCGCCCCCCCCTGTCCCGAAGCGAGCGGCCCTCCCCAGCCCCCTGAGGGCCCGGCTTGATCTCCTTGATTCGGCTGCGGGGCGTGACGAGGAGATCGAGCTCCCCCTTCATCCCCCCCTTCAGGATGCTGGAGGAAGTCGACGAGCTTGGCGATCGCGTCGTCGGCGGTTCGCTCAAGCCCCCGCGCGGTCACGGCCCCCGCTTCCGGCTCCGCTGACATCGCGTTTCCCGCGATCACGAAGGCTGCGCATCCGGCAGCGGCGACGGCCCGACGGACGGCGATGAGCAAGGATTCGATCGAGCAACGCATGACAAGTCTCCTGATAGGCAACCTCGGGGGCGATGCGAAACGGCAGCACCAGCGCGAGCGTGGATCGAGCGAAGGGAATGCGGTGGAATTGGGAACGGCCCGGGGGCAACGTATCCTTGGGGCATCATGGCCATCCCCCTAGACCCGTCTTCCCCCGGCGACGACACGGCGACACTCATTGACTTCGGACGGGGTCGGCGGCTCGAACGCCTCGCCGGCGTCCTCGTCGATCGTCCCCTCCCCCAGGCGAGGCTTCCCCGCAGCCTCCCCGGCCTGTGGGCCGAATCTCGTTTAACGTACACCGGTGGCCCGGAGGTGGAAAGCCGCATCTCGGCCGGGGAACAGGCGCCTTTGCTCCCCCGCGGCTGGCGACAATTCGGACCGCTTCCCGATCCCTGGCGGGTGGCGATCCCGCTCCATGCCACGACGCTCCACCTCGAGGTCCGCCCCGCCGCCTCCGGCCAGACCGGGCTGTTCTTGGAGCAATCGCCGCAGTGGACCTGGCTCGAACGAGTGACGAGCCGCGGTGCGCGGATCCTTTCGCTCTTCGCCCACTCTGGCGCCGCCACACTGGCACTGGCCGCTGCCGGTGCCGAGGTGGTCCATGTCGACGCCTCCCGGCAGGCGATCGGGCTCGCCCGGCGCAATGCGGAAGCTTCAGGGCTCGCAACCGCCCCGATCCGCTTCGTGTGCGAAGACGCGCGGGTGTTCGTGCAACGGGAACTGAGGCGCGGGAGCCGCTACGACGGCGTCGTCCTCGATCCTCCCTCCTGGGGCCACGGGCCGAAGGGGCAGGCCTTTGCCATCGATCGCGATCTCCCCCCTCTTCTCGAGGAGCTCGCCGGGCTTATCCCCGCGCCGGCCGCCGGCCCCCTCCTCCTCTCCTGCCACTCCGCCGGTTGGACCGCGAGCCGACTGGCAGAGGCGCTCGCCATCGTCGCCGGGGGGCGAGGCCGAGCGGGGGGGACAGGCCAAGGGATCACCTCCGGTCCGCTCACCTGCACCGACGCCTCAGGGCGGAGCCTCGAGTTCGGCGCCCACGCCCGGCGCGGGCCGCAGCCTGGCCGCAGGGTCCCTTGAAACAAACGGGCGGCGTCCCACCGCCGCGCGCCTCCAGGACCGGCTCGCTCAGGGCTTCTCGAGCGGAATGCAGACGAGGTCACCGGTGGCGCTGACGATCGGCGGCTTGCTGTACCCCATCGACCGCAGCGCCTTCTCGATCGGCTGGGCCCGTTCGGGAAAGCCGTTGCGGTTGATGTAGACC
>CANGGC010000166.1 GCA_947453125.1 Planctomycetaceae bacterium
GCGGATGAGCCGCTTGCCAAAGCGGGCGTTGATCCCCAGGCCGGTGACGGTCGAGTTGGTGTCGGCCGAGGCCTCGACCGGCGACGACGAGACGTTGTGCTCGTCGAGGAAGATCCGCCGCCGGGCATCGATCGCGGTGACGCCGCGGCTGTTGACCGTGACCGGCCCCTGCGTTCCCCGGGTGTGGGAGATGTTCGTGGCCCCGAGGACGATGTCGAACACCGCCTTCTCCCCCGACGGCACGAAGTCGAGGCGGACGTTGCCGGTGGTGTGCCCGGTGCCGCGGATCCGCGTTCCGAGGACGACGTCATCGACCGGCTGCACCTGGTCGATCGGGCGGTTGACGGCCGGGGCGAGGAGGTCCTCGGCGACCTCGAGGTGGATATTGGGGCGGGAGTTGGCCCCGCGGACGGCGGCCACGACGCCCGGCGCCTGTCCCGACTCGACGAGCCGATCGAGGATCGGCGCCACCGGCGCGAGCGCCTCGGCCTGGCCAGAGGCGCTCGCCGTGAGGAGAGCCGAGGAGAGCTTGTCGAGCCGGTCGCTGAATTGCCGGGCGCCGTCACCGCGGGCGGCGTCGGCGACCTCGGCATACTTCGTCACCGCCTTGCGGACCCGGACGAACTGCGGCATGTCGAGCCCCATCTCAGGGCTCCCAAGTTTCTTCTCGAGATCGCGGAGGACTTTCGGATCGGCCGCCTGCCCCGAAGAGGCCTGGGCCTCGAGCGCCGGCCAATCGAGATACTTCCGCCAATCGGCTCCGCTCTTGCTCCGCCCTAACAGGGCGTCGAGAGGCAACAGCGCCGAGCGGAGGTTGCTCGCCGCGGCGTCGAGCGAGGCCTCACCGACGGGCCGAAAGCTCCCCACGGCCCGGGCGGCATCCCCGGCGATCTCCTCGAAACGGCGGCTGGCGGCATCCTGTGCCACGGCGGTCACGGCCGCGCCAGCAACGAGCCATCCCCCCGCCCATCCAGCAAACCGACGGCCACGACGGGAGGAGGGCATGGAAATGGGCTGCATGGGATTTGACGCCTGGGAAAGATGGGAAAACTCCGTCCGGAGTGTAGTCGGTGGCCCGATCGGCCTCTACACCAGCTTCGGGAGGCGGAAAAGCGAGCGAAACCGACCATTCAGCCCGGGAGGCAGTCGATGACAGGCATCACGAACACCTTGCCATCCCCCATCCGGCCTGTGCGGGCAACCTCGAGGACGCGCTCGATGACCTCATCGACGCGGGCATCGTCGACCCACATCTGGATCTCGACTTTGGGGAGGAAGGCGAGCGAATACTCACTGTCGCCGTAGCGATCGAGATAGTTCTTCTGCCGGCCGTAGCCCTTCACCTCGCGGACGGTGCAGGCCTCGAGCGGGGCGAGTTTTAGCGCCTCGAGGACGCGCTCGGCGAGGAACGGCTTGACGACGGCGATGACTTCCTTCACCGCGCCCCCTTCCGGCCGTCGAACGGCGTCACCACAACCATCAACTGAAGAAGTTGTCGCCGAAGAGATTCAGCGGCGGGCAGGTGGTGACGGTGATGTCGCCGTTGACGCGGGTCTGGCAGGAGAGCCGCATCGTCTCCTCGTTGCCGATGTAGGCGAGCGACACGCCAAGCCTGGCCCCTTCGAGGATCCCCTTGGGGGAACAGTTCTCCATCCCCTTGGTGATCAGCACCCGGCAGGTTCCGCAGCTGCCAAAGCCGTGGCAATTGAGCACCTTGTGGACGCCTGGATAGAGGGCCACTCCTGCCTGAAGGGCCTCCTGACGGAGGTTGGCCCCTTCCGGAACCTGAATTTCCTTTTTCTCGTTGGCAAAAGTGATCTTCGGCATGGAGAATTCCCGGTCGAGGCGGATCGTGGCCGATAGTCCCGGCGTCGTCCGATATCGAATACTGTAGTCCCTGTCGCGAACTCCTTCCACCCGTTTCCGCCTCACCGCCCTCCCGGGGGTCCACCACACCATGGCCGAACTGTCGAAGTACCAGCAGAAGATCGTCAAGAACTACTACGACAACCTCGATACCGCCCTCCTCCAGCGGCTCGGCGAGCAGGTCACCGACCTGTACCTCGCCGAGGGGAAGAAGCGGGAGAAGCTCTGGACGAGCATCACCGGCTCGCTGACGAAACTCGGCGTCAAGGCCCCGCGGATCGAGACGCTCCGCAAATCGGACGACGCCCGCCAACTCGCCAACCTGCTCCAGGAGCTCCTCGCCAAGGACTGACGCCGGCCGGCCTGCCGGGGCGTCCGGTGCCCGCACCCGCGGTCACCGCGGCCGACCCTTGCCAGCCGCGCGGCGGCGGTCCATTCTGTGGGGCCCACCCCCCGGACCGCCACCATGCCCTCGCCAGCCCCCGCCGACCGCCACCAGATCGTCGAATCGCTCCGCTGGAAAAAGTTTCCGGTGCTCGACGACGGCCATGTCGCCCTCGTTGACGTGATGGGGGACGACGCCGCGGTCGTCCAGGCAGCGCGAGTGAGCTACGGCGACGGCACGCGGAAGGTGAGCGACGACCGCCAGCTGATCCGCTATCTCCTTCGGCATGCCCACACGACGCCGTTCGAGATGGCGGAGCTGAAGTTCGTCGTCCGCGTCCCGATGGACTGCTGGCGGCAGTGGGTGCGCCACCGCACGGCTAACATCAACGAATATTCCACGCGCTACTCCCTCGCCATCGATTCGATGCAGGCGACTCACGACGGCGAGTGGCGATCCCAGGCGAGCACGAATCGCCAGGGCTCGGACGGCTGCCTCACCCCCACCGCCGGCCATCGCTTCACGCAAACGGAGACGGAGCTCCAGAGCCTCTCCCGGCGCGTCTACGAGGAGCGGCTCGAGGCGGGCATCGCCCGTGAGCAGGCCCGCAAGGATCTTCCCCTCTCCACCTACACCGAGGCCTACTGGAAGATCGACCTCCACAACCTCCTCCACTTCCTCGCTCTGCGGATGGACGCCCACGCCCAACTCGAGATCCGTCAGTACGCCACGGCGATCGGCGAGCAGATCGTCCGGCCGCTCTTCCCGCTCGTCTGGGAGGCGTTCGTTGATTACCGCGTCGAGGCAACGCGGCTGACGCGGCTCGAACGCGAGGTGATCCGCCGGCTCGCCGCCACCGGCGTCATTCCGGCCGACCGGGAGACGTTCCTCACCGTCCAAGACCCGACCTGGCAGGGCCTCGAGCGCTGCCGGGAGCGCGACGAATGCTGGAGCAAGCTCGCCGCTCTCGGCCTCGTCACCGAGTGACTCTCATTCCAAGTCTCCTTCCCCTTCCCCCCCGTCTACCCCTCTCCTTTCTCCCTCACACGCCGGAGCCCCCATGGCCGTCGCTACTGCCGACCACCTTCTCGCCCTCACCCGCAAGCTCCTCGAGAGCATCGTCGCCGGCGACTGGAAGACCTACACGTCGCTCGTGGCCTACGACATCACCTGCTTCGAGCCGGAGGCCCGCGGCCAGCTCGTCGAGGGGCTCCCCTTCCACGAGTTTTATTTCAAACTCGGCGCCGGCGGCTCGAAGCCCGCCGTCGTACCGACGATCACGCTCGCCTCGCCGAACGTCCGGCTCCTCGGCGAGGACGCCGCGGTGGTGGCCTACATGCGGATGACCCAAAAGCTCGACGACGCCGGCCGCCCGATCACGGCACTGTGCGAAGAGACGCGCGTCTGGCAGCGGATCGACGGCGCGTGGAAGCACGTCCACTTTCATCGCAGTCTGCCCGGCTGAAGCCAGGCAGACGCTCCTCGGCCGACGGGGCAGACGCTCTTCGGCCGACGGGGCGGCCGATGGGCATCGCAGTCTGCCCGGCTGAAGCCTGGCATCTGAACGCTGCGCCCAGCGCCGCCAGCGAGGGGTCGCCCGTGCTCCGAGAGCCGGCCTCGCCGGCAAGCGCAGCCCGGAGGGCAAAAGCGCAGGCGGCGCGGAGAGAGCGGAGGGCAGGGATGCCCGGAGCGAACGTCCGGCGACGGGGCACGGGCGACCCCGAAGCCACGTTTGAATCACTCAGCCCCGAGCGCCGCGAGGCGATTCGTCGCCTCGGCCTCCGCCTTCTCCATCACCTCGGCGAGCGTCACAGGCTTCCCCCCCTGTCGCTTGCTCTCGTCGGCCGCCTCCATGAAGGCATAGATCTGGAGCGTCTCCTCTGCCGACACCGGCGCCTCGCCAGTCTGGAAAAACTTCACGATCTCCACGAGCAGCGGCCGGTAGCCGTCAAAGGCCCCGACCGGCGCGATCCCCTTCTCCCCGAAGGCCGTGCCGCCGAAGTTCGATGAGCCGCGGCGGATGCCGCGGAAGGTGCCGATCCGGCCATCGCCCCACAGCCCCGTCACCTGATCGACGTCCGCTGCGTGCGTCCGCGTCACGCTCGTGCAGCCCGGCCCCATCACCGTGAACAGCGACTCCACCCCATGGATGCCATACCAGAACAGATCGGGATGGGTCGACTCGAGGGAGCAGGGGGAATAGGTGTCGGCACCGGTCACCGCGCCGAGTGAACCAGAGCGGACGGCGACCGTGCCGGCGGCGAAGCGGAGCGACGACGCGCTGAACAGCGGCACGCCACGCTTCGCGGCGAGGCGGTGGATGGCGACGGCGTCGGCAAGCGACCCGGCGATCGGCTTGTCGACAAACACCCGCTTCCCCGCGCGAAGCACAGGAATCACCTGCTCGAGATGGGGGCGGCCGTCGTTGGTTTCGAGAAGGACGGCATCGACCCGCTCGAGGAGGGCCGGGATGCTGTCGACGATCTCGACTCCGTGCTTCTTCACCTCGGCGGTGTATTCGGGGATCCGACTGACGCTCGATTCGATCGAGTCGCTCCCCTTCGGCGTCGCGGCGACGACGCGGCAGCCGGCGACGTGCTGGCCGTCGGCGGTGTCGTTGAGGAGCTTCGTGAACGCCGTCGAGTGGGAGGTGTCGAGGCCGATGATGCCGACGCGGATCGGCTGCTCGTTTGCGGCTGGCTCCGCGGCCGTGGCCCACGCCGCCGACAAGCCCACGAGGATCGCCGCCACCATGCTGCCCGTCGCTGCGTTCGCCGCTTGCATACCATCTCCCCCGAGTGCGTCCCCCGACCGCGGCGCTGCCGCGCCGACCCGGGCCGGGAGCTCCAATCGTAGCCGACCATCCCGCCACGCGGCGGTATACTCGCGTCCGCAACACATTTTCAGGCTTCTCGAGCGAGCCCCCCAATGGACATCCACATCCACGACGATCCTGCTTCCCTCGGCATCGCTGCCGGTCGTGAAGCCGCCGCGGCGCTCCGCGATGCCGTGGCAACCCGGGGGAGCGCCACGTATGTCGTCGCCACCGGGGCCTCGCAGTTTGAGACGCTCGCCACGCTCACGGCCGAAGACGTTTCGTGGGAGAAGATCACGATCTTCCATCTCGACGAATACGCCGGGCTCGATGACGCCCATCCGGCGAGCTTCCGCCGCTATCTCCGCGAGCGGCTCCTCGAGCGCCTGCCGCGGCCGCCGGCGGCGTTCCACGGCATCGATGCCTCGCGCGACGCCGCCGCCGAATGCCGGCGGCTCGCGGCGCTCGTGCCGGCCGGCGCCTTCGACGTCGCCACGATCGGCATCGGCGAGAACGGCCATCTCGCCTTCAACGACCCGCCAGCCGATTTCGACACCCTTGCCCCCTATCTCGTCGTCCGCCTCGACGAGGCCTGCCGCCTCCAGCAGGTGGGGGAGGGATGGTTTGCGGGGCTCGCCGAGGTGCCGACCGAAGCGATCTCGATGGGGGTGCGACGGATCCTCGCCACCGAGCGGATCGTCTGTTCGGTGCCCGATAGCCGAAAGGCGGCCGCCGTCCGCGATGCGATCGCCGGGCCGCTCACCTCCGACTGCCCGGCGTCGATCCTCCGGACGCATGCGGCGCTGTCGCTCCATCTCGACTCCCCGGCCGCGGCCCTCCTCCCGGTCGCGCACCGGCCGGCCGGTGTGTGACGCCTGCCGCGGCGACTCTTCGCAGGCCTTCCCACCATGGCTCTCCCCTTTGATCTCCAGCTCAACGGCTACCGCGGCCTCGACTTCGGCGCCGCGGATCTCAATCCAGAGCGCCTCGCCGGGATCTGTCGGGCCTACCGGACCGACGGTGGCGGCCGGTTCCTGGCGACGGTGATCACCGACGCGCTTCCCATCCTCGAGCGCCGCATCAAGGCGATCGCCGACTGCCTCGAATCCGACGCGGTGATCCGCGACACCGTTGCCGGGATCCATGTCGAGGGGCCTTTTATCAGTGTCGAGCGCGGCTTCGTCGGCGCCCATCCGCCCGAGCATGCCTGCGAGGCAAGCCCCGCGGCGATGGAGCGGCTCCTTGACGCGGGGCGGGGGCATGTGCGGATGGTGACGCTCGCCCC
>CANGGC010000167.1 GCA_947453125.1 Planctomycetaceae bacterium
AGATGGATGATCGGGTCGCTCTGCCCTTCGACGACCACCGGGGTGTTGGCGCTGAGGTTCTCCAAGCGGATGCGGCCATCGGCCAGACGCTCGACGCGCAGCTGGTCACGCGATACCGACTGGTCGCCGGCGATCACGCAGCGCGGGAGTTCGCGCTGCGGGCCACGGCCGAACTCGAGCGGCCCGGACGGATGCTCGAACGCAGTTCGCTGGGCAGGATTGGAAACTTCGATGTGCAGGGCCATGGGTGAGTCCCGGGGCGGTCAGGCTAGAACCGGTCGGACGACCTCGCCTTCGAGATCGGTGAGGCGGTAGTCGCGGCCAGCATAGCGGTAGGTGAGCCGGGTGTGATCGAAACCGAGGAGGTGGAGCATCGTGGCGTGGAGATCGTGCGCCGAAACCGGGTTTTCCACCGCCTTGAAACCGAAGTCGTCGGTGGCCCCGTGGATCGTCCCCCCTTTTACCCCGCCCCCGGCCATCCACAGCGAAAAGCCCCAGTGGTTGTGATCGCGCCCCTGGGAGGCCCCGGCGCCGTTCTGTCCCATTTCGACGCTCGGGGTGCGGCCGAATTCCCCCGTGCAGAGCACGAGGGTGCTGTCGAGCATGCCGCGGTCCTTGAGATCGGTGAGCAGGGCCGCCAGCCCCTGATCGCATTCCCCGGCCACCTTGCGGTGCTCGTCGCGGATGTTGGAGTGGCTGTCCCACGGCTGCATGCTGCCGTGCCAGGTCTGCACGAAGCGCACGCCCCGCTCGACGAGCCGCCGCGCCATGAGGAGCTGCCGGTTCTGCGGCCCCTCGCCGTACATCTTGAGGATGTGGGCCGGCTCCTGCCGGACGTCGAAGGCATCGGTGGCCTCGAGCTGCATCCGGTAGGCGAGCTCGAAGGATCGGATCCGCGCCTCGAGGGCGGCCTCTCCGGGGCGCTGGTCGAGGTGGCTGGCGTTGAGCGAGCGGAGGAGGTCGAACTGCTCCTGCTGGCGATCGGGGCCGAGACGCGGATTGCGGATGTGGTCGATGAGCTCGGCGGGGTTGGTCTTCGAGGTGTCGACGTGCGTTCCCTGGAAGGCTCCCGGGAGGAAGGCGCTCCGCCAGTTGCCCGCTCCCCCGACCGGCATCCCGCCGGGCACGAGCGTGATGAACCCGGGGAGGTTGTCGTTCTCCTGCCCCATGCCCCAAGTGAGCCAGGAGCCGAAGCTGGGGCGCACCTGCCGCATGTGGCCGGTGTTCATCAGCATCAACGACATCTCGTGGTTGGGAAGCTCGACATGCATCGAACGGATGACGGCGAGCTCGTCGGCGAGGCGGGCGAGGTTGGGAAAGAGATCGCTGATCGGCATGCCGCTCTGGCCGTGCCGGGCGAAGGTGAACGGCGAGGGAAGGGCCACGCCGGTCTTGCGCTCGGTCTGGAGGTTGTCATAGGGGAGCGTTTGGCCGCCGCGGGCCTGGAGCTCCGGCTTCGGGTCGAACGTGTCGACCTGCGACATGCCGCCGTTCAGGAACACGTGGATCACCCGCTTTGCCCGGGCGGGGAAGTGGGTGGGGAGGGAGCCGGTCACGCCATCGCGGGCGAGCAGCCCGGCGAGCGCGATCGACCCGAAGCCCATGCCGCTCGAGCGGAGGAAATCTCGGCGGGAAGCGTGCATGGGAACGTCATCCGGTGGCTGGTGGCGGCGGGGCCGACGGTCTGCCCGGGGCAAATGATGAATTATGCGGACGGTTAGTCGACGAAATGAAACTCGTTGGCGGCGAGGAGCACATGCGCCAGTCGCTGCCAGGGAATCTCGGCCGCAAGCCCCGCCTCCAGGGAGGCCGCCTGCTTGTGGACAAACTCGATGGCGGCTGTCGTCTCTGCCGGCATAGGGGAGCGGGAGAAGGCGCGGCGGTAGAGCCAGGACACCCGCGCGGCGTCGTCGGCCGGGGCGGCGCGGAGGCTCGCGGCGGCGAACGCCACGGCCCGGTCCTGAATAAAATCGGAATTGAGGGCGAAGAGGGCTTGTTGCGGGATCGTCGTGTCGGGCCGGCGGGCGGTGCAGGCGGCGGGGTTGGCGCCGTCGAAGGTTCCGGAGAGCGGGGAGAGAATGTCGCGGTTGACGAAGCCGTACACCGTCCGCCTGGGGACGATCGGCGTCGCCGCGAGGTCAACCGGCGGCCCACCTTGCGTGATGTCGAGCTCGCCCGAGACCGCGAGCATCGCATCGCGCATCGATTCCATGTCGAGCCTTCGCCGCGGCATCCGCCACAGCAGTTCGTCGTCGGCATCGATCTGCCGCGCCAGCGAATCCTCGACTGCGGCGGTGCGGTAGGCATCGGAGAGCATGATCCGGCGATGGAGCGCTTTGAGCGACCAGCCGTCGTCGCGGAAGCTCTCGGCGAGGGAGTCGAGGAGTTCGGGGTGGGTGGGGGGACGGCCGCGGGTTCCGAAGTCGTCGGGGGTGCGCACGAGCCCCGCGCCGAAGTGGTGCTGCCAGGCCCAGTTGACGATGACACGACGGACGAGCGGATTGTCGGGCGAGACGAGGGCCGCAGCGAGGCCGAGGCGACGTTTGCCTGGGGAGAACGGCGCCGCATCGGGGGCCGAAAGCGCCACCGGGAAGCGGGCCTCGACGACAGGGCCACGGTTGAGCGGATTGCCACGATTGAGCAGCCTGGTGGCCGGCGCATCGGCCCGTTCCTCGAGGGTCATCGCCCGCGGTGGGGAGCCGGGGGCGCCGAGATGGAGCTCATGGATCGCTCCGCCCTTCCCGGCAAGCGTGTCCTGAACGGTGCGGTTGAGGAGGGTACGGGCGAGCGCGTCGTCGACCGCCGTCGGCGTGCCGGGGGCGAAGAGATGGTGCCGGAGTTGGCGGCGGATCGGACTGTTGACGACGAGGTGGCGGGGATCCTCGTCGGTGATGAGTCCTTCCCCGATCCCTTCTGCCGCCGCCGCGGCGAGGCCCTCGAGCCATTCCCGTTGGACGGTGACAAAGACGGCCCCGTAGACATCAGCGACGTCGGCGAGCGTGGCGGGCTTCCGCTCCGAAAGGGCCGCGAGGACGAGCGGATTCCACTTCGGCGTCTCCTCGCCCAGGCCGTTCCGCGCGGCCGCGGCAGCCGGGTCGCCGTTCTCCGCGGTGAGGGCAGCGACAAGCTCGGTGCACCGCGCGTCGAAACCGTCGGCGGGGAGGTCGCGGACCCTCACCCACGGGCCGAAGACGGGATCGTCGGCCGGCATCGTCGCCAGATACGTGCGCCAGCGATCGAGGACATGCGGGCGAACGTCGTCGGTGCGGAAGGAGAGAAACGCCGAGGTGAGATCCTGCTCTGGCGTTCCTTTGGCGAGCTCGCGGAGATAGAGGCCCACCTGCATCCGCAGCCGCCCCTGCATGACGGCGATCTGGTCGCGGGCCATGTCGTCGCGGATCGTCCGGCGGCGCTCGAGTTCGCGCCGGTAGTCGGCCAGCGCCGGCGTCTCCTCGGGGTTGCCGATGACCGGCGGGAGTTCGGGGGGGGCGCTGGGGGCGAGGGTGGCGGCGAGGGCGTAGTAGTCGCTGGCGGTGACCGGATCGTACTTGTGGTCGTGGCAGCGGGCGCAGGCGATCGTCAGCCCCATGAATCCGCGACTGACGACGTCGATCTGGTCGTCGAGGAGGTCGTAGCGGTTGCGGAACTGCATGCCGATGGTGAGGAAGCCGAGGCCGGCCAACGCCGGGTCATTCCCGGCAAGCCCCATCTGGTCGGCGGCGACCTGCTCGGTGATGAACCGATCCCAGGGGACGTCGCCATTGAAAGACCGCACGCAGTAGTCGCGGTAGGTGTAGGAGAACGGGAACTTCGTGAAGCCGATGGCACTGCCGCCGTGGGTGTCGGCATAGCGGGCGATGTCGAGCCAGTGGCGGCCCCAGCGTTCGCCGTAGCGGGGGGAGGCGAGGAGGCGATCGATCACGCGGCCGAAGGCCTCGACGTCGGGAGCGGCGTCGGCTTCGAAGGCCTCGACATCCTCCCAGGCCGGCGGCAGCCCGGTGAGGTCGAACGTCGCCCGCCTGACCAACTCCCGCCGCCCGATCCGGGGTGGCTCGGCGAGCCCGCGCGCCTCGCGGGCGGCGGCGAGGAAGCGGTCGATGTCGGTGCTGGCGGGTCGGTTTGTCGCGGGGACCGGAGGGCGGCGGATCGGCGCGAAGGCCCAGTGCCCCTCGTAGGGCGCGCCGGCTTCGATCCAGCGGCGGAGCGTGTCGATCTCGGTGGCCGTCAGGCCGGGCCCCTTCGCGGGGGGCGGCATGCGCAGGTCGGGATCGGTCGTGAGGATCCGGCGTACCAGTTCGCTCTCGTCGGGCCGACCGGGGAGCACGGCCTGCGGTTTGGCCCCCTCGTCGGTGTCGAGCCGGAGGTCTCCCTGGCGCGATCCGGCGTCGAGGCCGTGGCACTCCAGGCAGTGTTCGGCGAGGATCGGCCGGACATCGCGGTCGAAGCGGACCTCGGCCGCGCGGCCGATCGATCCGGGGGCGACGATGCCGGCGAGCACGAGGGCCACCGTCAACGCCAAGGGGCGGACGGAGAGACGCAAGGGCGTTCGTGGGGCCTTCATGACGATGGATCCTGCGGGGGGGCTCCCGGGATTTTACCCTCGAAGAACCCCCAGGCGACGAAGAGCGTCGCCAGGAGGGCGTAGGCGAGGGCCATTTCGATCGGGCCCCGCCCCGTGGCCGCCTCGGGAAGGGGGGCGAGGCTCCAGGGGAGGAACAGCCGGCCGTCGGCGTACGGGGAATGGATGATCCCGAAGAGCGTGAACAGCGCCGCCGCCGCAGCCCAGGCCCCCGCCTGCCGGAGCCGGCGATCGACGAGCGCCGCGGTCATCCCCGCCCAGAGCAGGCTCGTGACGATGAACCCGGCCGAGAGCATCCGCATCGTGTAGAGATCGCTGGCAAGCGCCGCATCCGGCTTTGCCCCCGCGGCGAGGAGGTTGTCGGCTTGGAGCGTGACCAGCGCCGCCAAGGCCGGCACGCAGGCGATCGCCACGGCGGGGAAGTGACGCGCGGGGGTGGCATGGAAGCTCTGCGCGGTGATTTCCAAACCGATAAAGACGAGGATCGGATAGACCGCCGCCGGCGGCAGCGCTTGATAGATGTAGGCGAAGGAGCCGGTGAGCCCGGCCAGCCCGATCACGGTGGCGGTGGCGAGGGTGTAGGCGGCGCGTCCTCCCATCGCCTTGTAGGCCGGGTGGCCGATGTAGGGGGTGGTCTGGATGATGCCCCCGCAGGCGCCGGCGAGGATCGTCGCGATCGCCTCGACACCGATCACTGATCCGGTGTCGTACTCGTCCCCCGCCGCGGCGGCGCTCTCGGTGCAGTCGATCCCGCCGACCACCGTGCCCAGGGCAAAAGGAATGACGATGGGAAGAACCTTCACCGTGTCGGGCCAGCCCTCCAGCCATTCCAGCCGCAGGGCCGAGAGCCACTCCTGTGGCCAGAGTGCCGCGGCAGGATCGAGCGATCCATGAGGGGCTGCTTCGATCCAGCCCGCAGCTGAGCCGATCAGATGAATCCCCCAGCCGACGATCAGGGCGGCCAGGGCCCCCGGGATGCCAAAGGGGAGGGTGATCCGGGCGGTGAGCGTGGCCAGGACAATGCCGAGCGTGAGCAGGCCGACCAGCGGCGACTGGAAAACATCGAGGAGCGGGAGGAACGTGATCAGCACCAGGGCGACCGCCGTGAGGCTACCGAGGAGCGCGGCCCGGGGGATGAGCCGGCGGATCGGACCGGCGACGAAGCTGCAGGCGAGTTTGAACAGGCCGCTGGCGACGATGGCACACATCCCCACATGCCAAGCATGGCGGGCCGCGGCCGTAACCACCTCCGGGGGAGCGTCGGCCGGGCCACGGGCGGCGAGGAAGGCCGGGCCGATGACGAGGAACACCATCCCGAAGGTGCTCGGCGTGTCGAGGCCGAGGGGCATCGCGGTCACATCGCTCCGGCCGGTCTGCCGCGCCAGCCGGAAGGCGAGCCAGGTGAAGAGCAGATCGCCGACTACGACCCCCACCGCCGTCCCGGGGACGAAGTGCGAGAGGGCGAAGTCGACGGGATATTGGAAGACGGTCGCCAGGAGGGAGACGGCGAGGACGAGGTCGGCGAGGTTGTCGAGGGCGAGGCCGAAGAATGCGTTGATGTCCCCCGGGGCCGCCCAGCGGTAGGGGCCAGTCCCGCGGTTTGGGGCCGGGCGGAGGGGCTCGGAGCGTCCGGGGATAGGGCTGGGGGGTGTCATCGAGGCCTGGCTGGCGGAGAAGGGGGGGCAGCCGGCCGATCCACCCGGCCACCGGTCCGTTCAGAAGAGGGGCCGCAACGTCGCGGCA
>CANGGC010000168.1 GCA_947453125.1 Planctomycetaceae bacterium
GACGGTCCGCAGGCGCAGCAGTTCGTCGTAGTCACGGGCCCAACCGGTGGCGAATCCGACGAGCGACCAGGCAAGGAGCGCCGCCGGATAGAGCCAGCGGACGTTGACCCGGTCGGCGAGGAAACCGAAGAGGAGAGAACCGGCGGCGAAGGCGTATCCGAAGGAGGCCTCGATGGTGCCGTATTGCTCGTTCGTGAGGGAGAACTCCTCCATCACGCGTTTTGAGACGCTCGTCAGCGTCTGCCGATCCATGTAGTTGATCGCCGAGGCCGCCAGAAGCAGCCCCGCGATCAGCGCGACACGGCGGGGCAGTTGCCCCGCCCCGGTTCCGATGCTGAGCATGCGTCAGCCCTCCCAGGACCGGCCGTCCCAACGGAGCACTCGCTCGAGCCAGGCCTCCAGGTCGGCGGCGAACATTGAAAACAGCATCTCGCCCTTGGCGGCTGTCGCCAACTGCGGCGAGCCGATGTGCCCGGGCACCGTCCGCTCCTTCGTGATCCAGCCCCGCGAACCGGGGAGGAAGGCGTTGCCGAAGGGGACCGTCTCGAGGCGCTCGTGCGGCTTGACGAGGTGCGGCGCCGCCCGCAGCACCATCGACGTCTCCCACTCACAGGCATGCCCCATCTCACGCTGCTCGAAATCCCCGTCGTGCTCCCAGGGACGGGTGCCGAGACCCCAGTAGGTCGTCATGAGGAGGAGGAGATCGGGACGGGCGCGATGGCGCTGGCGGACCTCGAAGATCGCCTGCTTGGCAGGGATGTCGTTGCCGCCGTGGCCGTTGACGAGGACGATCCGTCGGAATCCGTGCGTGAGGAAACACTCGACGAGGTCGTTGAGAAGATCGAGGTAGACCCGTGGCGAAGCCGAGACAGTGCCGGCAAAGTCGAGGTGATGGTGCGAATTGCCGAGCCACTGGAGCGGCGCGAAGAGAACGCGATCGGCCATCCGCGCCGACACGCGGGCGATGATCTCCCCGAGGAGGAGGCTGTCGGTGACCACGGGAAGATGATGCCCGTGCTGCTCGATCGCCGCCACCGGGATCACCACCGGGGTGTCTTTGGAGAGGGCCGACACCTCGGGCCATGTCATCTCGACGAGGTTCATGATCGCGCTCGCGTTCGAGGAAACGGACGGGGGGACGTCCACTCCCCGCTGCAGGACAGGCTCTGCGACCCGGCCGGGGTCATTTTGTGGCGCCTTGAAGCTCACGGATGAAGATGTTCCGCCAGCGGATCTCGCCGCCGTGGGTCTGCAGTTGGATCGGCCCCTTCTCCGGCACCGACACGGCCCGGTCGTAGTAATTCTCCATCCGGGCGTCGTCGACAACCTTCTGGTCGTTGAGCGACACCGACACCTTGTCGCCGCGCATCACGATCCGGAAGCGGTTCCACTCGCCGAGCGGCTTGTCGGCTTTGACGAGCGGATCCTTGCCGGGAGCGCCGGGGGAATTGTTCCAAAGCCCCCCCGAGCCCTTCGCGAGGCCGAGGTTCTGCGGGTCGGGGAGACTTGAATCCCAGATCTGCACCTGGGGAACGCCGCGGAGATAGATCCCCGAATCGGCCTTCGGCACGGTCCGGTAATCGACGAGGAGTTCGAAGTCGCCGTAGTCCTTCTCGGTGGTGGCGTAGGCCCCGAAGCCATCGTTGACCAGTTCGCCGTTCTCGACGTACCAGTGCGGCTTCTTGGTCCCCTCGCTGACTTCGAGCATCGAGTTTTTCTGATCGGCAGCGGTCCACTTACGGATCTGCTCCTTCCGCTCGTCGGCCGACATCGCCAGAAGCTTGCGGTGGTCGAAGGTCTCGCCGCCACGCCAGCCGGCGAGATCCTTGCCGTTGAACAGCGCCGTGAATCCGGCCGGCGGCTCATCGGCGCTGACCGCGCCACACGCCACGAACACCGACGCCGCCACAACCACGCTCCGCAGGAGCCCGAAAACACGCCGACGCATGGCCACCCCCTTCGACACCTCAAAAGACCCTCGCGGCCCCGGGCCGGTCCCGGAAGCCCCGCAATCCGGGGATTCTGCCACGGCGCGAGGCTCCACGGAAGGACGCCCCCCACGAACCGGGTTTCCCCCCGACCGCCGATCGAGGGATAATGTCTTTCCCACCGGAACCATCCGGGGTGCCGCTCCCCGCCGAGAGCCCAGGGCCGATCATGCCGGGACACCATTCGCGCTGTTCGATTCCCCCTGTCCTCCTCCTCGCCATCGGCTGGGTGTTGACCGCTGGTCAGGCACTGGCAGCGGACGCCCCCCTCTCCTTCGAACGCGACATTCGTCCGATCCTCAGAGCCCACTGCTTCGACTGCCACGGGGCCGAGGATGCCTTCGAGGGAAACCTCGATCTCCGCCAGGTGCGCTCCATGGAGCGCGGCGGCGACTCGGGGCCGGCGATCGCGCGGGGGGACGCCGGGGCGAGCCTGATCGTCGCGCGGATCCGTTCCGGCGAGATGCCCCCCTCGACGCTCAAGGTGACGCCTGAGGAGCTGGCGATCCTCGAACGCTGGGTCGCCGCCGGGGCGCCGACAACCCGTCCCGAGCCGGAGACGATTCCCCCCGGCCTCGGGATCACGCCAGAAGAGCGGGAGTGGTGGTCGTTTCGCCCCCTCGTCCGCCCCCCGCTTCCGGCCGTGGCCCACCCCGAACTCGTCGCGCAGCCGATCGACGCCTTCCTCCTTGCCCGCCTCGAGCTTGACGGCCTCTCCTTCTCACCGCCGGCTGACCGGGCGACGCTCATCCGACGGGCGTCGTTCGATCTCCTCGGGCTCCCCCCCAGCGCCGAGCAGGTCGATGCCTTCGTCGCCGATCCCGATCCGGCGGCCTTCGAGCATCTCGTCGATCGGCTCCTCGCCTCCCCCGGGTATGGCGAGCGGTGGGCCCGCCACTGGCTCGACGTCGCCGGCTACGCCGATTCCGCCGGCGCCACGCAGGACGATCCTCCCCGTCCCTACGCCTGGAAATACCGCGACTGGATCGTGCGGGCCCTCAACGCCGACCTGCCGTTCGATCGCTTCCTCGTGGAGCAACTCGCCGGTGACGAGCTTGTTCCGCCCCCCCATGCGCAGCTCCCGCCGGAATCGATCGACCGTCTCACCGCCACCGGCTTCCTGCGCATGGCCGCCGACGGGACGGCCGGCGGAGGTGATCCTGAGAGCCGCAATCGGGTCGTGACCGACACGCTCACGATTCTGTCCAGTTCACTCCTCGGGCTCACCGTCGGCTGTGCCCAGTGCCACGACCATCGCTACGATCCGATCCCGCAATCCGATTACTACGCCCTCCGCGCCCTCTTCGAGCCGGCCCTCGACCCGCAGGCGTGGAAAGCGCCGAACGAACGGCTCGTGTCGCTGTTCACCGATGCCGATCGGGCCCGCTCGGCGGAGATCGAGGCCGAGGCGGTGGCAGCTTCGCAGGAGCTCGAGGCGAAGCAGGCCACGGCGATCGCTGCCACGCTCGAGAAGGAGCTGCTCAAGCACCCGGAGGAGCTCCGCGAGAAGCTCGGCGTGGCAGCCCGGACCGCCGAGAAGGACCGCACGCCAGAGCAGCAGCAGCTCCTCAAGGAGCGGCCGAGCGTCAACATCTCCCCCGGCGTGCTCTACCAATACGACCAGGCGGCCGCCGACGAACTCAAGGCCCTGGGGGAAAAGATCGCGGCAATCCGGGCACGGAAGCCGGTCGAGGATTACCTTCACGTTCTCGAGGAGCCGCCCGGCCATCTCCCGGTCACGCGCGTCTTCCACCGCGGCGACCACCGCCAGCCGAAGGGAGAGGTCGGCCCAGCCGATCTCCAAGTGACCGGCCCCGAGGGGGAGACGGCGATTGCAGCCGATGATTCGACGCTCCCCACGAGCGGCCGGCGCCTCGCCTGGGCGCGGCGGCTCACCTCCGGGCGCCATCCGCTCCTCGGCCGCGTGATCGTCAACCGCCTCTGGATGCACCACTTCGGCCGCGGCATCGTCGGCACCCCCGCCGACTTCGGCCGGCTCGGGGAACGTCCCACCCATCCCGACCTGCTCGACTGGATGGCGGTCGAGTTCGCCGACTCAGGGTGGAGCCTGAAGCGGTTCCACCGCATGCTCCTCCTCTCCACCGCCTGGCGGCAGGCCTCGATGCGGCGCCCGGAGCTCGACAGCATCGACGCCGACAACCGGCTCATCGGCCGGATGCCGGTGCGCCGGCTCGAAGCCGAGGCGGTCCGCGACCGGATCCTCGCCGCCGCCGGCACGCTCGATGCCTCCCCCTTCGGCCCGGCGGTGCCGGTCGTCGCCGATGACGCCGGGGAGTTCGTCGTCAAGGATTCGATCCCGCGTCGGAGCCTGTGGCTGGAGCAGCGGCGGAGCATGCCGATGCAGTTCCTCGCCACGTTCGATGCGCCCACGATGCAGACCAACTGCGACCGGCGCATCCATGCCACGGCCGCCGGTCAGGCGCTGCTCCTCATGAATGGCGACTTCGCCCTTACTCAAGCGCGACGGATGGCCGACGCCGTTCTTGCTGCCGCAGGCGTGACGATTGCCGACGACACCCCGGCCGACGCCGAGGCCCAGGCCCTCGCGCCGGCCGTCACGCTCGCGTGGCGGCGGGCCTACGGCCGCTCGCCTGAGTCCGAAGAAGCCGCAGACACCATCGGCTTCCTTGCCGACGAACTGACGATCCTCCGCGGCGCGGCGGCGGAGATCGCGGCCCCGGCCGAACGCCGCGCCCGGGCGATGGCCAATCTCTGCCAACAGCTCCTCTCGAGCAACGAGTTTCTCCATGTCGACTGAATACTCCCCCGACTCCTGCGGCGACCCCGACTCCTGCGGCGACCCCGACTCCTGCGGCGACCTGGAGTATCGGCATCCGCACCGCAGGCCTGGCCACGCTTTCGACCGCCGCGGCTTCCTGGCCCACACGGGCTTCGGCCTGGGCGCGATGGCGCTGGCCGATCTTCTCGGTCAGGAAGGGCTCCTTGCCAATCCCGCCAAGCCCTCGTTCGAACCGGCCTTCAGCGACCTCCGCGCCCGGGCCCCACATTTCCCGCCACGGGCCACCGCGATGATCTCGCTGTTCATGCACGGCGGCCCGGCCCACATGGACCTCACCGATCCTAAGCCGGAGCTCCAGAAGCTCGACGGCATGGATTACGGCGGCGAGGTCGCCTACAGCTTCGTCAACCGGGCGAGCAAGCGGCTGTTGGGGAGCCCGTGGAAGTTCAGCCCCTGCGGACAGTCGGGCACGCAGATCAGCGAACTGCTCCCCCATCTCCAGCGGATCACCGACGACATCTGCCTCGTCCGTTCGATGCACACCGGGCACAACGGCCACGAGGTTTCGATCCGTTACTTCCACGGCGGCATCCCCGCCGCGCTCGGCCGGCCGACGCTCGGCAGCTGGCTCACCTACGCCCTCGGCAGCGAGACCCGCAACCTCCCCTCCTACATGGTGCTCGTCGATCCGGAGGGGCACCCCGTCGATGGCGTCACCAACTGGTCGAGCGGCTTCATTCCCCCACTTTTTCAGGGCACTGCCCTCCGCGCCAAGGAACCTCGGATCCCGAATCTCGTTCCCCCTCCGTGGCTTGCAGGCCCGCTCCAGACCAGAAACCTCGCCTACCTCGATCGACTCAATCGCCGCCACGGAGAGCGTCATCCCGGCGAGAAGGACCTCGAGGCCCGGATCGCCAGCTATGAACTGGCCGCGCGGATGCAGCTCTCGGCCACCGACGCGCTCGACATCTCCCAGGAGACGGAGGCCACCCACCGCCTCTACGGCCTCGACGACCCGGTCACGAAGGAATACGGCACGCGCTGCCTGATCGCCCGGCGGCTCGTGGAACGGGGCGTGCGTTTCGTGCAGCTGTTCCTCGGCGGGCAGCCCTGGGACAACCACACGAACATCCGCGAAGGGCTCCCCGCCATCTGCCGCCGGACCGACAAGCCGGCCGCGGCCCTCGTCACCGATCTGAAGGCTCGCGGCCTCCTCGACACGACCCTCGTCCACTGGGGCGGGGAGATCGGCCGGCTCCCGGTCACGGAGGGGGAGGGAAGCGCCTGCGGTCGCGACCACAACGGCCAGGGCTTCAGCATCTGGATGGCCGGCGGCGGCGTGAAGCCGGGGATCGCGTTCGGTGAGACTGACGAGGTCGGTCACCGGGCCGTCACCGACGTTGTCACTCCGAACGACTGGCAGGCCACCGTCCTGCGTCTCTTCGGCCTCGACCACGAGCGGCTCGCCTACCGGCACGACGGCGTCGAGCAGCGGCTCACCGCCGGCCGCCCGGCCCGGATCGTCGACGGCATCCTCGCCTGAGCGGC
>CANGGC010000169.1 GCA_947453125.1 Planctomycetaceae bacterium
CGCCCCTTTCGCCCGAGGAATCGCGGAAGCATGCCCTCGTGCCGGAGGGTTTTCATGTCGGGCTCGTGGCATCCGAGCCGGTCATCGAAGCCAAGCCGCTGGCGATGGCTTTTGATGCGGAAGGCCGGCTGTTCGTCGCCGAGAGCCTCGACTACCCCAACGAGATCGTCCTCCCCGGCGACGGTGAGGGGCACGACCGGATCGTCTGCTTGGACGACACCGACGCCGATGGCGTCTGCGACACGCGGACGATCGTCGCCGAGGGGCTCTCGATTCCCACGAGCCTCCTCCACCACCGTAACGGTTGGATCGTGGCCCAGGCCCCCGCGATGCTCTTCCTTTCCGACGCCGATGGCGACGGTGTCTGCGAGCAGCGCCAGGTTCTTTTTTCGGGCTGGGGCACGAGCGACACCCACTCCGGCCCCAGCAACCTCGCCTGGGGTTTTGACGGCTGGGTGTACGGGATGGTCGGCTATTCCGGCTTCAATGGCGAGGTCGGCGGTGAGCCGGTCCGCTTCGGGGCCGGCTTCTTCCGCTTCCTGCCCGACGGCTCGAAGCTCGAGTTCCTCCGCAGCACGAACAACAATTCCTGGGGCTTTGGTTTCTCGGAAGAGGGCCTCGTCTTCGGCTCGACGGCCAACGGTAATCCCAGCGAGCACATGCCGCTGGCCAACCGGGTTTACGAGCGCGTCCGCGGCTGGAGCGCCACGACCCTCGGCGGGATCGCCGGGAGCCCGTCGATGGAGATCGCCAAGCGCCTCGACGGCAGCGATGCCCCGGTCCGGCAGGTCGACCATTTCGGGAAGTACACCGCCGCCGCCGGCCACCGCCTCTACACGGCCCGGGCCTATCCGCGCGAATACTGGAATCGCACCGCCTTCGTCTGCGAGCCGACCGGCCACATCGTCTCCACCTTCGAGCTCACGCCCCGCGGCGCTGGCTTCTCGAGCCGGATGGCCTGGGATCTCCTCGCCAGCGACGACGAATGGACCGCGCCGATCGCCGCCGAGGTGGGCCCCGACGGCCAGGTGTGGGTAGTCGATTGGTACAACTACATCGTCCAGCACAATCCCACGCCGGCAGGCTTCGAGAACGGCAAGGGGAACGCCTACGAGACGCCGCTCCGCGACAAGAGCCACGGCCGGATCCTCCGCGTCGTCCACGAAAGCGCCGCGGCCACCCCCGCAGCGGCCCCGACGCGCGACCTCGCTGCCGCCACGTCGAAAGAGCTCGTGGCGATGCTCGCCGACGACAACCTCTTCTGGCGGATGCGTGCTCAGCGGACACTCGTCGATCGCTCGTCGCATCAACTGGGGCCCGATCTCGACGTTGTCGCGGCGCTTCTGGCCCTCGTGAAGAACCGCACGGTCGATTCCATAGGCCTCGATCCCGGCGCGATCCACGCCCTCTGGACGCTCTCTGGCATGGGGCTGCTCGGCGACACCGACATCGCCGTCCTCGACGCCGTCCGCGGCGCCCTCAAGCACCCGTCGGCCGGCGTCCGCATGAATGCGATCAAGGTCCTGCCGCGCGACGCGGCGACGGTCGCCGCCATCGACCGAGCCAGGCTCCTCGACGACCCCTCGGCGATCGTCCGCCTGGCCGTTCTCGAAGCGCTCTCGGAGTGCCCGCCGCTCGACCTCGCGGCGGAGCTTGTCGTCCGCGCGCTCGAGGATTCGCGCACGCTCTCCGATCCGATCCTCGCCGACGCCGCCACGAGCGCCGCGGCGGTCCAGGCTGCCGGGGTTCTCCCGGCCCTCCTCGGCCGCGAGTCGGCGAACGCGGCCGGGCTCACTCCGGCGGCGCTCCTGCCGGCGCTGCTCGTGGCGGATTCCACTTCGCCGTCGCCACAGCTTTTGGCGCTCGTTGGCCGAGTCGCCGAGCATGTGGCGCGGGGTGGCGATGCCGAGGCTGTCGGCCGGACGCTCGTGAAGCTTGCCGAGGCCGATGCCGCCACGGCCACAGCGGCGCTCGAAGGGCTCTCGCGCGGCTGGCCGAAGGGGAAGGCTGCCTCGTTCGATCAGGCCACCGAGGGGGCGATCGTGGCGCTTGTCGACCGGCTCCCCGCCTCGTCGCAGGGGCAACTGGTGACGCTCGTTCAGCACACCGGCAGCCGGGCGCTCGACGCCCATGTCGGGAAGATCAGCGAGGCGCTGTTTGCCGATCTCGATCGGGCCGAGGCTGAGGATCCCAAGCGGATCGAGGCCGCCGAGCGCCTCGTCGCCCTCCGCCCGGCCGATGCGGAGCTTGTCAGCGATCTTCTCGCGCGGGTTGGCGGCCGCTCGAGCCCGCAGCTTTCCGCTGGGGTCGTTGCCGCGATCGGGCGCTCGACGGCGCCCGAGGCCGCCGGACGGATCCTCGACAAACTCGCGTCGCTCACGCCGGCCGTCCGTGATGCCGCGCTCCGCGCGGTGCTTGCCAACCGGGATTGGGCCGCCCAACTCGTCGACCGGCTTGAGGCAGGCTCGGTCGCCGTCACCGATGTGCCGCTCGTGGAACGCGGAAAGCTCACCGAACATCCCGACCGCGCGGTCCGCGAGCGGGCCCGGAAGGTGATCGCCAAGGGGGGTGGGCTGCCGAGCGCCGACCGTCAGAAGGTGATCGACGAAGTCCTCCCCGTCGTCCTTGCCGGAGGCGACGTGCCGCGCGGCAAGGTGCTCTTCAAGGAACAGTGTGGCAAGTGCCACACCCATTCCGGCGAAGGGGGGAAGGTGGGGCCGGAGCTGACCGGGATGGCGGTCCATCCGCCGCAGGAGCTCCTCATCCACATCCTCGATCCCAACCGTTCCGTCGAGGGCAATTACCGCTCCTGGACGGTGACCACCGACGACGGTCGCGTCGTCACGGGGCTCCTCGCCGCCGAAAGCCGCACGGCCGTGGAACTGGTCGACGCCGAGGGGAAGCGGCATCCGATCCAGCGCGACGAGATCGACGAATTCCAGCCCTCCCCCAATTCGCTCATGCCGGTCGGCTTCGAGAAGCAGATCCAGCCGCAGGGATTCGCCGATCTCCTCGCCTTCCTCACCGCCAAGGGGAAGTATGTCCCGCTGCCGCTCGACAAGGCGGCCACGGTCGTGACGACGAAGGGGATGTTCTTCGAGCCGGATGGCGAGGTCGAGCGCCTCGTCTTCCCTGACTGGAAGCCGAAGATGGTGGGAGCCGTCCCGTTCGTGCTCGTCGATCCGCAGGGAGACACGATCCGCAACGCCGTTATGCTCCACGGGCCGCAGGGGAAGATCGCCCCGCAGATGCCGAAAGCCGTGTCGCTCCCCTTGGGGAGCCCGGCCGCGGCGATCCACATCCTCGGCGGGATCTCCGGCTGGGGCTGGCCGGCGACCCGCGAGGAATCGACCTCGATGATCGTCCGCCTCGTCTACGCCGACGGCACTACCGAGGATCATCCGCTCTTGAATGGCCGGCACTTCGCCGACTACATCCGCCGCGTCGACGTTCCGGAGAGTGAGTTTGCCTTCGATCTCGCCGGCCGACAGATGCGAAAGCTCGTCGTCCATCCCGGCAAGGAGACGAGCATCGAGCGGATCGACCTCCTCAAGGGGGACGACCCGACGGCGCCGGTAGTCATGGCGCTGACGGCGGAGATGCGGTAGCGAGCTATCGCCGGATCGGCGGTCAGAGGAACGCGCAAACAGGCGTCAGGCATGGCGGCCACGGGGGCGGACCGCGGCGCTCGCGGAAGGTTCACGATGTGCGTTTTCCGTGGGCACACGGCGTCTGAATGAACCAGGGCTAGAGTGCGGAGGCTTCAAGCCTCCCGCGTGACGTCGCCGGTCACGTCCTGCCCCTGTTCTCTCGCCCCCCTGGAGCGACCGATGCTCTCTTTCGCGCTCCGCCGCTGCTGCGGCGTCTCGGCCCTGGTCCTCGTCGTTGCCATGGGCCCTGCCCTGGCGGGCTGTGCCAAGCAGGAGTTTCAGAACATGCGTCAGCCGACGCATGCCGTCCAGGGGCAGGTGACGCTCGACGGCAAGCCGGTGGCGAACGCGACGATCGTCTTCAAGCCGGTCGATGCGGCGAAGTTCAAGTGGCGCGAGCAACCGCAGGCAAAGAGTGACGCGGAGGGGCGTTTCACCGTCTTCACCTACGAGGCCAACGACGGTGCGCCGGCCGGCGATTACAAGGTGGGGATCGCGATCCTCGCGGCGGCCGAGGAAGAGGGGAGCGATCAGGTCCGCCGTGACAAGTCGGCGCCGAAGATCCCCGCCCGCTACGGCGACGCCACGAGCAGTGGCCTGACGGCGACAGTCGAGGCCAAGCCGACCGAACTCCCCCCCTTCGAGCTCACCTCGCGCTGACAAGAAGCGCGCTTCCGGCATCACCGCTCTGTCGATCGTCCCTGTCTTCCATCCATTCTTCAAAGGGGTCTTCCCATGGTCAGGTCCCGTTCCCGAGACGCGGGGTTCACCCTCGTCGAGCTCCTTGTCGTTATCGCCATCATCGGCACGCTCGTCGGCCTCCTCCTCCCCGCCGTCCAGGCGGCCCGTGAGGCGGCTCGGCGATCCTCCTGCCAAAACAACCTCAAGCAGATCGGGCTGGCGATCCTCAATTTCGAAAGCGCGAAGAAGTTCTATCCGCCGGCGCGGGCCGATGCGGCCCCCGGCTATCCCGTGACGGAGCTTGCCATCCCCGCCCCGGCGAGCGGCGCGATCCAGCATGGCCCGGGGGTGTTTCTCCTCCCGTTCATCGAGGAGGCGAATCTCGCCAGCCAGTACAACCTCAAGGTCACCTGGTCTGATCCGACGAATGCCACCGTGATCGCGACGAAGATCCCGGGGCTTGTCTGTCCGTCGTCGGCCACCGCCAATCCGATGGACACCGGCAACGCCCCCAACAGCACGTCGGCTGCGAAGTGGAATGCTGCCCCGTCCGACTACTCGATCGCCAACGGCGTCAACGGGCTCATCGGCTTGGCTCCCTACAACCTCATCCCGCCCGTTCCCGGATACGATCCGAACGCTGGCGGTGCCACCGATGCCAAGCAGTACACCGGAGCGATCCTCCCGATCAGCACGATCTCGTCGTTCACCACCGGAATGAGCCCGCCGTTCTTCAATTCCCGTCAGCTCATGAAGTCGAAGGACGTCCTCGACGGCATGTCGAAGACGTTTGCGTGGGTCGAGGATGCCGGGCGGCCGGTCCTCTACCGCGGGCGGAAGCCGATCGCCGGGCAGCGGGCGAGCGGCTCCGGCTGGGCCGATCCCGATTCGGAGTTTTGGGTCGACGGCTACACGACCGACGGCGTGACGTCGAAGGGCCCGTGCGCCATGAATTGCAACAGCAGCAACGAGCTCTACTCGTTCCATCCCAGCGCCTGCGGCGCCGTGTTCTGCGACGGAAGCGTCCGCTTCCTCTCCGATGACCTCTCCATGCCGGTCCTGGCGGCGGCGATCAGCGCCGCCCAGGGGGAGAACCTGCCGGCTCCTGAGTGAATCTCACTCCTGCGATTCTCTCGACACAAAAAACGGCCCGCGCGGGATCGCCCCGCGCGGGCCGTCTGCGTTGGTCACGACCGTGCCGGAGGCCGGCTCAGCGGACGTCGATGAGCTCGACGAGGAAGTGGAGCGTGGCATCGGGGGGGATGGCACCGCCGGCACCGCGCTTGCCGTAGCCGAGGTTACTCGGGATGAGGAGCTCGATCATGCCCCCCTTCCCCACCAGCTGCATCCCCTCGGTCCAGCCGGGGATCACCTGGGTGAGGCCGAACTCGATCGGCTCGCCGCGCTTGTAGGAGCTGTCGAACACCTTCCCGTCGTCGAGCCAGCCGTGGTAGTTGACCTTCACGGTGTTGCTCGCCTTGGGGTTGACCCCTTCCCCCTTGCGGAGGACGCGGTACTGGAGACCGGACGCGGTTTTCATGAAGGTCTTGGGGGCATCGGCGTCGAGGGTGCCCGCGCCCTTGGGGAGCGTCGGGTGGGGAACGTCGGTATCAGCGGCAGACACGGAAGTCTCCGGAAGGGTGATGGCGAGGGTGAGGAGGATCAAGAAGCAGGCGAAGAGACGCATGGAATGGGGTTCCTCTGGGTAAAATCGTCGCCACGAGCATAGCGGATTCGGGCGGCCGGGTGAGCGCGAAGGGGGGCTGGTGAACCAGGCACAGGCTCTCTGCCCGGGGCTGCCGCAATTCGGGCCCGGCGTGGCTTCGGGGTCGCCCGTGCCCCGTCGCCGGACGCTCACTTCGGCCTTCGTGGCCTCCGTTCGCTCGGAGCCTGCTTCGCTTCGCCATCCATGGCTGCGCTCGCATCCTACGCCGGCTCTCGGAGCACGGGC
>CANGGC010000170.1 GCA_947453125.1 Planctomycetaceae bacterium
ATTTAATCAAGCCACCTACTAATATGATCAATTTGTTTACTCCCGTTCGTCGCATCGCATCGAAGGGCAAGAGATTCATTCGGCGCGTCTTGAGTCTTGAAAAACAAGGCACCTCCGACACGCCTACCGTGGAGTCCTTCCACTTTGCCGCACCTGATCAGCAAACTCTTTCTCGGCTTGATGAGATCCCATCCGAAGCGACACTCGGAGAGAGGCAGTTCCTTTACCAGTATTTCAGCAGCGTATGGGCAGGCGACCACGACGTCATAGAAATTGGTCCATTTCTTGGCGGAACATCCCGCGCAATCGCTCTGGGGATGCTTCGGAATCCCCGCCGCCGGCCTGGCACACGACTGCGGACCTTCGACCGCTTCCAGGACTACTATGACATCCAACGCCTAATGGAATTCCTCAAGCCGATGACCGACAAGGGAGTCATCGACCCGCAGACATTCACTAGCCTCGGCGATCGCGCTGTCTTTCTGGAAGTGTTTCACAAAATCCATCAATCGCAAGATTACGAAGATTGCCTCCTTCCATCAGATCACGGCGTACCAGACCTTCCGGAGCAAGTAGCGAGTGGGCAATGGATGCAACTTCCAGATGGTTTTGTGACCGACAGCGTCTTTGTTGATGGATGCAAAAGCTGGTACGGAACAAAGTATTTTATGCAACTTATGGCGGGTGTCGTGAAGCCAGGGACGGTTTTTCTCTTCCAGGACTATGCTTGCTACACGTGCTTCTGGCTGCCCGCCTTCATCGGCGCTTTCAGAGACAAGTTCCGACTGATGGGAAACGTGGATTGCACCTACGGATTTCAGCTCCTCGCACCGATTTCAGCGAAAGAAATCGACACGACATTTCCAAGCTCCCCTGAGGAAGCAGGCGCATCACGGCTTCAGCAATGGATTCAGTCCCAGATCGACTCTGCCGAGCGGCGAAGCGATCATTACGGGGTAGTTCGCCACACCATCCATAAGGCAGGGGCGATGGCATACATTGGACTTCTCGATGAAGCCAGAAAACTTCTCGAGGCGGCAGTCACGCTTCCGCATAGCGACGAGCATCGCTACATCATCGATCGGGCGTGGGAAATCCCCACGTATACGCCGAGGGGAGTCGTACGACTAGGCCGATCCACAGGACGCTAACGAGGACACACCGGGTACCCATATCCGCTTAATCTTCTTCGTTCCAGTTACCGACAAGCGAATCGCGAACGTCTTCGGATCTCCGGGACATTCGAATACACCATCATTTGCTTCGTAGGAAACCTGCTCTCACTCCTCTGGTAATCCTGTTTCCTGCCCGAATGATTTTGTTCTTCGCTCGTACCGCGACATCGACCACCCGCCCCTTCGTTGACCAGGCGAAAAGATCCATTAATTCCTCGGGACTCCGCTTGCACTCGCACCCCAATATTGAGCTTGCAAGTTCCTTGTCTACCACACCCTCATGGGGCTGTCGGTGGAAAGAGGCCAGGAACCGAGTTTCCTGATCGGCGTATCGTTTTGACACATAGTAGGCAGCCAACGAGCGATCGCCCCCAAATCCAGCATCATTCAATAACGTGCCAGCGGACTGTTTGGGCACCGGCCCACAGACCGTGAGCTTGGCACCTGTGTGCAACGCATACGGCACGTGGCTCCCCCACGCATTGGTGGTGACATACTCGAACTGCGAAAAGAGCATTTGCATCCGCAGAAGGGCATTACGGTCTTTGATATCGGCGCCGAGCACCCAGGGAATTCCCCTCTCTTCGAATTGACGGATCCAATACCCATTCGCCAAACAGCCCGAATGCACTGATGCCACCACGGTCGAGAAATGACCGCGAATCGACTGGATGAAGTCTGCGTACGCATCCATGACCGTCAGATCCGCGAACCCCATCCCCGGAAGAGAGTGGTTCGGGACAACGAGAAGCGCCCCAGGCCGCCGTTCCACATCAAGTTTAGGCAGATATATGAATGGCATCCCGATTGCTTCGACCCGCTTGTATCCCTGGTTGCGAAGGAGCACTGCCTCGGCTCGCCTGGCCACGAAAACCTTTCCCCACTCCACTCGAGCGTTATAAACATGCGCATAGGGGAACGCGTCAGGCCCTTCATCCATCCACGGCGGAAAACATCCGTGCTGCCATAACCCTTCGAGCCAAGGTTGGCCTCCATATCCGCAGTAGTTGCGGGCAACACTTATGGCTCCATAATGGTCGCAGAGATTGTTGTACGGCAACCTAGGATCGATCGTGTCGATCGGCGGAAGTAGAGGGAAACTCATTTTCAGCCCTTATGCCTGACGAACTCCGGAGCCTTAACCCCATCGCCGCTAGTTCGTAAAAACCGGCTCACGCTTGGAATAGTCTCGCACCACGCATCACGGCGACACGCTTCATGCCGAATCGCTATCGATCACGTGTTTTGGGAATGAACCGATTCAACCGACCGCGGGTGCCTCGGTTTCCCAATCCTGCGTTACGGCTTTGTTTTTTTGGTAGCGATCAGAATGTCAGAATACCGTTCCTAGGCACAACCAGCGATGGGCGATGAAAAACTGCCGACTCCGTGGCCGTTTCTCCGCGACCGAGCGGTATACTCCCAGTGATTGGCTCGGACGATCCGAAGCGAGGCATATCCCTGTTCAGCCGGCCGGGAACACCTGAACCGTTGGCCCAGGATTGATGCAGACACCGCCCAGCGGGCCCTTGTCGAAACGCTGGCGTTCCGGGGCACCAACCACACCATGACCGATCCCTTGCACGTCGTCTTCGCCGCCAACCGGGCCTACATCCCGTACGTGTCGGCCGCGATCACGTCGGTTCGCCACAACCTCGATCCGACCGTGGCCCTCGATGTCACGATCCTCTCCCGAGACCTCGCCCCGGCGGAGATCGGCTGGCCCAACCGGCGATCCACCGACTCGCTCCGTTGTTTTTCACCCGCAGTCGATCGCTCCGCTCTTCCCATCCGCCCCACCGACCATCTCACCGTCGAGACCTACTACCGTCTTTTCCTCGAGACGGCCTTTGACGAGACTGTGAAACGGGTCGTCTACCTCGATGCCGATCTCGTCGTCCTCGGCGACCTGTCGCAACTCGCAGCGATCGATCTCGGTAGCAAGGCCGTCGGTGCGGCAATCGATCTCCATGTCCGCCGCTGGGGGAACGGGGGCGCTGCACTCTGGGGAAAGGACACCGACGACAGACCCTATTTCAATGCCGGCGTCCTCGTCATCGATCTTGATGCTTGGCGAACGCTGCAGGTGCGGCACCGATCGCTCGAGTTTCTCGCCAGCAACCGCGATCGGATCCTCTTCTGGGATCAGGATGCCCTCAACGCCGTCCTCGCCGGCGATTGGAAGGAACTTGATCCTCGCTGGAACCGGATGACGGACTACTGGGAAGAGCGGCGGGAGGGGAGGCTCCCGTTTACCCGGGAGACGATCGCCAGCCTGCGTGATCCCTTCATCGTCCACTTCGCCTCGCCGAATAAACCCTGGAACGGATACCGCCACCCCGACCGCCGTGTCTTCGACACCTACATCACGATGGCGGGCTTCGGAGGACACCGCATGACGCTCCTCAAGGCCGTCAAACGAAAGGCCGGGAGTCTCGTGAGGAGTGTGATTTCCCTATTGCCGCACCCCTAAGGGAATCGAGACACCTCCTGCCTCTGGATCAAGATGGTGTGACGTCACTGAAGTATTTCGATCGGAACTGGGGCGGCCGCACTCTCGCTGCCACTAATCGAGTCGCGAGCGCGAATCGGTCGTTCGCATCGGCAAAACGTCCAGTGAGCACCGCCTTGCAACCGGCCATGGCGATGCGCGCGATCAGGGGCCACGACATTTTCTCCTTGAACACGTAGGCCGCGATGGCGACGTAATCATTCCTATCCTTGAGGCGACTGTACCGACTGTTGCGATAGTCGAGACACCTCCCGCTGACGGCAGCCGTCGCCAAGCCCTCCTCATAGAGCCGTTTGGCGAAGTGCTGGTCCTCACACGCGGGGAGGCGTTCGTCAAAGGCGAGCCGCTTGGCGACCGCCGTCTTGTAGAGCGCGCAGGCGTTCCAAAGCCCGTTCACGCCGTTGAAATTGGCCGATGAGATGAGGACGACGCCAGGCTCGGGCTTCGTGTGCACGATGTAGGCAGCCGCGACACGAGCGTCCTCGAGACACGCCTGCATCTTCGAAACGGCGGAGGAATCGATGAGCACGGAGTGCGACGAGAGCACAAGGACGAATGGGGCGGTGACGTGCGACAGCCCTTGATTCAGTGACCGGGAATAGTTGAAGGCCCCTCCGACGTAGGCGTGGCACTCGCACTCCCAAGCCGTCGCGATCGGGAGGGTGTCGTCGGTCGACCCCGAGTCGATGACGATGATCCGCGCGGGCGGAGGAGCCTGACTCCGCAAGCCGGCAAGGGTGTCGACAAGCGTCGCCGCGGAGTTGTAGGTGCGAACTATGGCGTCGTATGAGAACATCGCACCGTCCCCCGCTTGAGGAAGCATTGATGAGGCAGAACGGGAATCTCGCCCCGAAGCGGCCTGCGTTGGAAATCCCGATCCAGCCGGAGCGAACGCCTCCGCATCGCAAGGGCGCTATCTCCTCGCGGGATCCCTACGATTACTCCCGTCGGAGATCGGAGGAGAATATTTTGGGCACCGCCTCGACACGATGAAACACCTCATCGGTAATCGTGAGCCTGAGCGGCTCGTGGCGGCGGGCTGCCAGACGCTCGGCCACCCGACGGCAGTCGAGATGCTCGTCATGATAGCCGCTCACCGCCAGCCGCATCCGGGCGATGTCGTCCCGATCCATTGCCAAGGCCCGACCGACTGCCACGTCGAGCGATTCGAGCGTGTCGAATACCAACGCCTCGCGGCCATCGACCAGCGGCGGCGACAGCCAGTCAGGATAATTCGTCAGCGGGATCGTCCCCACGGCCATCGCCTCAACGAGGTTGTGGCACAACGGCATGATCTGCCCCGGCGGGCAGAGGAAGAAATCGGCTGAGGCGAGCAATTCGAGCCACGTCTCCGGCGACACTTCCACCCGCGCACTGTCGACCATCACCATCCCCGATGAACACCCCCCGGCGATGACCCGATCGAGATCCCCCCGTGACGTGACTTCGATCAAATTGCCCCGCGAACGAAGATGCTCGAGCACCGCCCACCGCGTCTGCTTGCCGAACCGCTCCCCGAGGTAGTCGACCCGGTCGTAGAGCTTCTTTGTCGTGCTCCCCGCAAACAGGATCCGGATCGGCCGCGGCACCGCGCGGAGCCGCTCGAGGCCCCGGGGCTCCCCCTGTGAGAGCAACAGCATCGGCGACATCTGGTAGGGAAGATGAAACGCAAGAGGATCGCCCGGGGGCTCCGGCGCCAGGACGTAACGGAGCGTCCACACGGCGTCAGATCGGCAGTCGACCCGGCCCGGATCGTCGGTCACGACGAGACCGAACCGGGACCAGCCCTGCGGCACGGGGCTCCACACCTGGCGGGGATACCGGAGCCGCCACCATTGATTCCAGTCGGTCCGACCGAAGTCGGCATGGATCTCCGGCCCCATCAGCCCGAAAAACCGGACGAGATTCGAAGCGGTGCGATCGTTGATGTCGGCAACGTAGCCGCCGATCCGGACATCCCGCGCCAGATGGAGCAGGATCGACCCCCGCGAGGGAATCGGCCGGAAGGATCGCGCTACACGCCCGACGGTGGAGAGCCTTGCCAAGGTGCTGGTCCTGAACGCCACCGACAGAGAGGAGAGCAGGTGATCCGCGAAACTCGAGCGATCGCCCCGCCACGACTCTCACCCCCGCAATACCGCCCCGCACTCCCGGCCACACGAGGCCACGATTGCCTCGACGAGCCGCTTCGATTCGTCGCTCGAGATCGTGCCGGTCTGACTGCGGAAGCGGAGCCCCACGACGAGGCTCTTCTTCCCCGCTCCAAGCCGCTCCGCGTCTTCCCAGACCTGCTCCAGGGAGAGCGACTCGAGCATTCTATCCGCCCCAGAAGCCCCGCGGATCGCCCGCTCGACATCCGCCCATGGGCGTCCCTGATCGATGACGAAATTGAGATTCCGCTGCACCGCCGGAAACTCACTCGGCGGCACGAGCTTCCGCGGCTGACTGCCGCTGATTTCGAGGAGATCGAGCCGCAGCTCCGCCGCCGACACCGGCCCTTCGTGGCCGTATCGGGCCAGCACCCCGTCCGCCACCTCGCCGACGACGCCGACGCGGACCGGCTCCGCTTGGGCCCGCTCGA
>CANGGC010000171.1 GCA_947453125.1 Planctomycetaceae bacterium
CGTTCTGCAGGTTCTCCGGTCTGGCGAGGACGCTTCCGGTCGACCTGACCGTCAAGGTCGGTTGAATGGCCGCCCAGCCGTCCTATCTTTTCAAAGCTCCCATGCTGCCCCGCCCCGCGACCACGAGAGAAGCCCATGGCTGTCCTCGGCCGACTGAGCATTCAATCGAAGGTCATTCTCCTGCTTCTGGGGGTGAGTCTGGCGTCGATCGGCACCGTCGCCTGGATCGGCTACGACTCCGGCCGGAAATCCCTCGACCAGTCGCTCCGGGAGCGAATGACGGCGATCCGCTCGGCCAAGTCGCTCAACGTCTCGATGATGCTCGATGCCCTCCGCGATCAGGTGATCGCGATGTCGGACAGCCAGACGGTCGCCGGGGCCGCACGGGAATTCACCGCCGCCTACGGGCAACTCGCCGACGCCACACTCGCGCCGGCGGAAGCGGAATCGCTCGCCTCGTTCTACACCGCCGACTATCTGCCGAAGCTCAACGAGGGCCGCGGTGGCCAGCCGGTCCTCGAGCAGTATCTCCCCGCCTCGGCAGCGGCTCGCTACCTTCAATACCACTACCTCGCCGCCAACCCGGCCCCGTATGAAGGGAAGCATGCCCTCGACGCCGCCCCGGGCGACAGCTCCGAATACGGGCGGATTCACGCCCGCTTCCACAAGGAGTTTGCCCGCACCGTCGCGATCTTCGGCTTCGCCGATCTGCTCATCGTCGATCCCGATTCGCTCGACATCGTCTACAGCTACGCGAAGACCGCCGAGTTCGCCACGAACCTCGAGGTCGGCCCCTACGCGACCACGCAATTGGCCACGCTCGTCCGCAGCCTCCAGGGGCACAAGGAGCGCGACGACTTCGTGGTCTCCGACTTCGAGAAGTTTGCCCCCAGCCTCGGCCAACCGATGGCCTTCATCGGCAGCCCGATCTTCGAGGGATCGCAGTTGCTCGGGATCCTCGTCCTCCAGTTTCCGATCGAGACATTCAACAAGGTGCTCACGGCAGACTACACCTGGTCGGATGCAGGGTTCGGACAGACCGGCGAGTGCTATCTCGTCGGCCCCGACCGGACGATCCGCAGCCGCTCCCGATTCATGTTCGAGGACACCGAGGGCTTCCTGACCACGCTCGCCGACGAGGGGGTCGCGCGCGACGTGCTCGAGAGGATGCGGGCCCGGGGGACGGCGATGTGCCTCCTTCCCGTCGACAACGCCTGTGTCGAGGAGGCGCTGCGGGGCCGCAGTGGCGTGATGAAGACCAGAGGCTACCGGGGGAAGCCGGTGGTGGCCGCCTACGGCCCGGTCGAACTCCACAGCCTCCGCTGGGCAGTCGTGACGTCGGTCGACGAGTCGGAGGCCCATGAGCCGACAGCCCGGTTCGGTCGGACGGTATTCGGACTGGCTAGCGGCCTCTCGTTGGCATCGACGCTCATCGCCCTCGCCTTTTCGAATCTCCTCACCCGTCCACTCCGGGCCCTCACGGCCGCCGCTCAGCGCCTCGGAGCGGGCGACACGGATGTCAGCGTTCCCATCCATTCGGAGGACGAGTTCGGCCAACTCGGCCGCGTCTTCAACGGTATGGCCGCGAGCATCCGCAAGCAGACCGAAAAACTCGAGACGCAGGTCCGGGAAAACGACGAACTCCTCCACAGCATTCTTCCCGCTTCGGCGGTCGAGTCACGGCGCGACGGCGACGAACGGGCGCAGCGGGAGTTCGCCGATGTGTCGGTCCTCGTCGCCGAGATCGTCGGCATGGAGGGGCTCGGCACGCCGGCCGGCGAATCCCGGGCGCTCGCCGTCCTCACCGACCTCGTGGCAGCGATCGACGAGGCTGCCGAGGCCGGAGGAATCGAGAAAGTGAGGACGATCGGCACGACCTATCTGGCCGTCTGCGGGCTCTCCGTCACCCGCCCCGACCACGTGCGGCGGATGCTGGCCTTCGCCCGGGAGATCGAGCGGATCGTCGGCATCTTCAACCGCGATCATCACCTCGATCTGGCAGTCTCCATCGGCGTCAGTGCCGGGCCTGTCGTGGGGGGTGTCGTCGGCCGCCGTCGGTTCCTCTACGACCTGTGGGGGGAGACGGTCGCCGTGGCGAAGGGGCTTTCCCGCCAGGGGGATGCGGCGATCCGCGTCACCGACCGGGTGCGCGAACGCACCGGGGAGTTGTTCGATTTTCTCGGTCCGTTCTCCGTGGCCATCGACGGCCGGCCGGCCATCGAGACGTGGTCGCTGAAGGGATGAGGGGCGTGCGATGATCGACTGGCTCCGCGCCCTCCCGATCGCGACAGACGTGCCGAACTTCTGGCCGGCCGTCCTCCTCGCCCTCGGCTTCCCGCTGGTGCAACTGGCGCTCACCGAGGCCATCGCGGCGAGCGAACGCCGCACGTGGCGTTTCACACGGACGCTCCGGAGCCTCCGCGGCCTCGTCGTCCCCAGCCTAGCGATCCTCCTGTTCGTGAGTTTCGTCCTCGGGTTCCCCAACCAGGGGACGGTCGTCCGCGTCGCCGAGACGGTGTTCTGGATCGCAGCGCTTTCCGCACTCGTCGGCGCGTTCAACGATGCCTTCTTCGGGCTCGCCGCCACCGATTCCTGGCAGGACCGCGTCCCCACGCTTCTCCGCGACCTGATTCGCATTGCCCTGGTCGCGCTCGGCGGCATCGTCATCTACTCGAAAGTCTGGGGTCAGGAGGTCGGCGGGGCACTCACGGCCCTCGGGGTCGGCTCGGTGGTGATCGGCCTGGCGCTTCAAGAGCCGCTCGGCAACCTCGTGTCAGGGCTGATGCTCCTCTTCGAGCGGCCGCTGAAGGTAGGCGACTGGGTGAGGGCGGGGCAGACGATGGGGCGCGTCATCGAGATCAACTGGCGGAGCGTCCACATCGAGACGTCGACGCGGGAGCTCCACATCGTCCCCAACGTCTCGCTCTACAAAAGCGAGTTCAGCAACCTCTCCCGTCCGACGCTGGTGCGCACCGAGGTCATTGAGATCGGCTTCGGCTACGACGATCCTCCGTATCGGGTGAAGGAAATCCTCCAGACGATGCTCGCGTCGATCCCCGGGGTGCTCGAGTCCCCGGCCCCGGTCGTGCGGGCGCTTGGATACGGCGACTCGATGCTCACCTATCGGCTGATCTTCTCCGTCGCCACCCAAGAGGATCTGGCCGCGATCCGCGACACGATCATCTGCCGCGTCTGGTATGTCGCCAGGCGCGAAGGGCTGACGATTCCCTACCCGATCCAGATGGAATACGGCCCGGGGGAAACGCCCGGTCGCCCGGAGCCTTCGCCGGTGGAGGTGCTCGAGCCCCACGCCCGCTTCAAGCCGGCGCTCGCCCACGCCACGGCCCGCCCGCCGGCGGTGCGCGATTATGCGAAGGGGGAATCGATCCACTCGCCGCGGTCCCGGTTCAGCGGCTTCGCGCTCATTCTCTCGGGCAAGGCGGCCCTGAAGACAAGCGATGAGCGGGGCCAGGCGACGCCGATCGGCACGATCGGACCGGGGGAGTGCTTCGGCGACCAATTGACTGCCGGGGGTGGACTCGACGACGTGCGGATTGTCGCCGAGGAGGATCTTCGGGCCCTCGTCTTCGACCCCGTCGCGATCGGCGATCTGCTCGACCACTCGCCGAGCCTCGCCGCGGAAATCGGCGACGCGCTCGAGTCGCGCCGCCGGGCAGCGCAGGTCGCTCGGCGGGCGAAGTGATCGCGGGCGAGCGAACGGTCAGGCGGCAGCCCTGACCTGCGCTTCATGCACGGCCGTGCTGCGGAGGAGGATGCAGCCCTGGAGCACCTCCGGTCGGCCGGGACTGCCGACCGCCGCGGTCGGACAGGCGACGAGCCCCCGCAGCCGCGACCACGATTCGCGGAGCGCGTGGGGGATCGAACAGGCGCTCACGTTCCCGGTTCGTCGAGTCAGGCCGTTGATCAATTCTCCCCCGACCCCCGCCTCTTCGAGCTTCATGCCGGTGAAGCGGACGATCCCGGTGCCGGCCTGATGGGGCACGACGAAATCGACATCGGTGCCGCGGAGGCCGACTGCGGCGAGGCCCTCGACGACGGCCGCCGACATCGCCCGCGGAGCGAGGTCGGCGATGGTCATTCCGTCGAGCGAGTAGACGAGCCGTGTCTCGTCGTGCCCCCTCGCCCCTCCGGCCGCCGGGACGGCGACGTGGGAACGGCGATGGAAGTCGAACGCCGGGCGATCGACCGGTTGCTTGCCGGCGTCGGCGCGAACGATCTCGAAGTGAACGGGATACCGCCGGCTCGTCATCGGAGCGAGGATCGTGGCCGACGCCATGTCACCGAAGAGTCCACCGGTGGTCGTGCAGCCGTAGTCGGTGATCCGACTGATCCTCGTGGCGACGACGACGAGGAGAAAATCATCGCGCTCGAGGCCCAGACGCGGCGCCCAGCGACGGGTGACCACCGAGAAGGCCCGACTGTACCCGCAGCAGAACCAATTCAGGCCGAGCGTGCGGCAGCGTCGCACCCCGACTTCGCGGGCCAACTGGCGGGCGGCGCGCCCGGGCCTCTCGCGTGTCGCCTCGTGGGGCGTGAGATGCCGCCTGGCAACCGACGGGGGGATGAAGGAGGGGGAGACGAAGACGATCCCCCGGCAGTCGGCGAGGTTGCAGCCCGATTCCTGCTGGAGCCGACGGACGGCCTTGAGCCCCATCGTCACCTCGTCGTCGACGGAGATCGATCGGGCCTCGATCCCGGTGTGTTGCGTGAACTTTCTCGGGATCGTGTCGCCAAACCACCCGTTCTCCAACTGCCAGACCGGCTGATCGATGGAGATCGCAGCGATGCCGAGGCGGGATGACGGGGACGTTTCCATGGTCGGTGCGCGTCTCGTGAAGGGGCCGGCGACGCGCCGGTGGGGGCGCGGCAGGGGTCGAGGGGGCGGGATTGTGACGTCCCTCCGCCTCCCGGGCCAGTGGAAAACGGCCCAGAGAACGAGGGGTTTCCGCCATTTCCGACCGGTCCTGCCCCATGAAACACGACGCTGTCACAATGAGGGCATACCCTTCCCTGCTCACCTCCGCGACCTGCCCGATCGGCGGACGATCCGCTGCTACCCATCGGCCACAGAAAGGGCCCCACCGATGATCGAGACGATGACCGACGGCACGTTTGACGCTCCCATCGTGAGATTGCTGCTGTCGATCGCCCTCGCCTGTGGCCTCCTGCTGCCGGGCAACGCCTCTGCTGATCCGCTCACCGCAGCGCAGGCAACGTCGTTTGCGCGTCTGGCCCTCGACGGGATCGCCAAGGAATATCCCCACAAGCCGGCCGATGTCCTCAACGGCGATGCCGATGTCCTGCCGCCGCGGCAGGTTCATCCGGCGTTCCACGGCTGCTACGACTGGCATTCGGCCGTCCATGGCCATTGGATGCTCGTCCGCATCCTCCGCCGCTTCCCCGGCCTCGGAATCGAGGGAGAGATCCGCGCGGTCCTGGGAGAGAATCTCACGGCCGGGAAGCTGGCAGCCGAGGCAACGTTCTTCTCCAAACCCGGGGCCAAGTCGTTCGAGCGCCCCTACGGTTGGGCCTGGCTCCTCAAGCTCGCCGAGGAGCTCCACGACTGGGACGACCCCGAAGGGAGGGAATGGTCGGCACACTTGAGGCCGCTCGTCGAGGGAATCGTCACTTCGTATCTCGAGTACTTCCCGAAGCAAACGTATCCCAACCGCAGTGGCGTCCATTCGAGTACCGCCTTCGGGCTCTCATTCGCCCTCGATTACGCCCGCGCCGTGCGACATGAAAAACTCGAAGCCCTCGTCATCGAGCGGAGCCGCAGCTACTTCGGGGCCGACGAGCGGATTCCGGCGGCCTGGGAGCCGGACGGCGCCGACTTCTTCTCGCCGAGCCTGATGGAAGCCGACCTGATGCGACGGGTGTTGCCGGCCGAGGCGTTTCGCGGCTGGTTCCACCGCTTCCTTCCCGATCTCGCTGCTGGTGTTCCCTCGAGCATCCTCGAGCCGGCAACGGTCACCGACCGCACCGATCCGCAACTGGTTCACCTCGACGGGCTCAACCTCAGCCGCGCCTGGTGCCTGCGGAGCATCGCGGCGGCGCTTCCCGCAGCAGACCCGCTGCAGGAAACGCTCCGTGCTGCCGCCGAGCGCCATGCCGCCGCGGCCCTGCCGCATGTCACCAGTGGCGACTACGCCGGCGAACACTGGCTGGCGTCGTTTGCCACCTGGCTGCTCACGGCCGACGATTGACGGGCTGCGGCCGACCGACACCGCCGACGAGGCTTCAAA
>CANGGC010000172.1 GCA_947453125.1 Planctomycetaceae bacterium
ATCGTGAACGCCCCCTTCGTGCCCCGGCCGAAGACGCCGAACTTCTGGTCGCAGTTCTTGATGTGGCGGCCGGAGTAGAAGAACTTCGTGCCGTCGGGGAAGGTGTATTCGACGGCGTAGCTGTCGAAGTTTTGATCGTCCATCTTCCCCTTCACGTGGCGGCCCCCGGTGGCCTCAGCCGTCACCGGCCACGCCCCCTTCATCCAGCAGACCTCGTCGATGTGGTGGACGTAGTAATCGCTGTAGATGCCCCCCGACGCCCACAGGAATCCGTGGAAGCGGCGGATCTGCCAGAGGATCTCGCTCACCCCTTCCGGCGGGCCGGGGAAGAGCTCGGGGCTCTGGGCCGGCGTGTGCATCCGGTAGCCGCGGAAGTCCATCAGCTCCCCTGCCTCACCGTTCTGGAGCCGGTTGTAAAGCTCCTGGCGGCGATCGCAGTGGCGGCACATCAGGCCGACGCCGACTTTCAGATTCTTCTCATCTGCTTTCTTGGCCAACTCGATGATCCGCTTCGTGCTCGGGCCGTCGAGCGAGACCGGCTTCTCCATGAAGGTGTGCACCCCCTTCTCGATCGCGTAGGCGAAGTGGGGAGCCCGGAAGGCGACCGGCGTGGCGAAGATCGCGATGTCGCCCGGCTTGAGGTAGTCGATCGCTTCCTTGTAGGCGTCGAAGCCGACAAACACGCGCTCGTCGGGGACGTCGAACTTCCCCTCGAACTGCTCGCCGATCGAGCGGCGGACGATGTCGGCCCGCTCCTTGAACACATCGGCCATGGCGACGAGCTTGAGCGGCGCGCCCTGCACGGAGAGGGCATCGACCGCCGCACCGCCACCACGCCCGCCGCAGCCGATGAGGGCCAGGCGGATGGCGTCACTGCCACCGGCAAACACCTTCGGCACGTCGGCCTTCTCTTGGGCTCCCGCCTTCGTCGCGGCGACACCGGCCAGCGCCGCCCCGGCGACGGTGGCCGTCGTCGTGTCGAGGAACTGGCGGCGGTTGCTCTTCTCGCTCGTCGTGGGGCTCTTCGCACCGGTCGCGGGGCGCTGGGAAGACTTCGCTTCGTCGCGGGGCATGGGTGTCCTCGGGTGTGGGCGGATCCGCACTGCCGGATGGCGGTGGCCTAGGCCAGCGTCAGCCTGCGCAGTTCGGGAGGTCTGGGCACGGCACGAAAGTCGATGCCGTCGGGAAGACCTTGCAGATTGTGTGCAAGATATCGGCTCCCCCGGGGGTAATTCTAAACCCTTGCCGGGATCGCTGAAAGCACTGCGAGCCGCAGGACGGTCTCACCGGCCGATCGACGGGGCCGAGCGGCTCACCGAACCGGGGGGGCTTGGACCGCGTCTTCGCCGGGTCGGGGCTGCCCGTGCCCCGTCGCCGGACGCTCGCTACGGCCTTCCGAGGCCTTCGCTCGCTCGGACCCGCCGGCGCTCACGGCTCATGGCTGCGCTTGTCGGGTACGCCGGCTCACGGAGCACGGGCAGCCCCTCCTGATGAGCGTTTTCGGCAGGTGCGCAGCGCGCGTGAGTCGGTCACTCACGCCCCGAGTTCGCAGACGGCGTAGCAGATCATGTGGAGGATGTTCATCTGCGCGTCCTCGACGCGGCCGTAGTGCCCTTCCTCGATGACGAGGAGATGGTCGGCCAGGGGCGCGACCTTTCCCCGCTTCCCGCCGACGAGCGCGAGCGTTTCGAGGCCCTGCTCGCGGGCCCACTGGCAGGCGGCGACGAGGTTTGGTGAGTTGCCGCTGACGCTCGAGAGAATCAGGAGATCCCCCTTCTCGGCGTGGTTCGTGAGTTGGCGGACGAACACGTCGTCGAAGGTGAAGTCGTTACCGATCGCGGTCATCCAGGCGGTGTTGTCGGCGATGCAGAGCACCTTGAACGGCCGCGGGGCAGCGGCAGAGGCGTTCTTGCCGAGGTCAGTGGTGAAGTGAGCGGCGTTGGCGGCATTGCCGCCGTTGCCGCAGACGAAGATCCGTCGCCCCTCGCGGCCGGCCTTCTTCACCACCTCGATCGCGGCGGCGATCTCGGCCGGTGGCACGGAGCGGATGGCCCGATCCTGCGCGGTGACATAGTCGGCGATCCAGTCGAGGGTGGAAGCGTGCGGTGCGGGCATGATGCGATTCCGAGAGGCAGCGGACGACAGACACATTCTACCAGCCTCTGGCCCGCATGGCCGCAGACTCCAAGGTGCTTACGCCAGGATCGGCGTGACGACGTTGCCGTGGACGTCGGTGAGGCGGTAGTCGCGACCAGAATGGCGCCAGGTGAGACGGGTATGGTCGAGGCCGAGGAGGTGGAGGATCGTCGCATGGAAGTCGTGGACATGGACCACGTCGCTGGCCACGTCGATCCCATGCTCGTCGGAGGCCCCGTACGTCATCCCCCCCTTCACGCCACCGCCAGCCAGCCACGAGGAAAACACCCAGTGGTGATGCTCGCGGCCAGCGGCTCCGGCTGCGGCGTTGAAGGGGGTGCGGCCGAACTCGGTCGTCCAGACGACGAGCGTGTCGTCGAGCATTCCCCGGCGCTTCAGATCCTGGAGGAGCCCCGCGATCGGCTGGTCGACGTTCTTCGCCAGGGGGAGATGCGTCAGCATGTCGCCATGGGCATCCCAGTTGGCCGATGAGCCGACGTCGATCAACTCGATGAACCGCACGCCGCGCTCGGCAAGCCGCCGGGCGACGAGGCACTGCCAGGCAAAGCCCTGCGTGCTCCCCGGCTCGAGGCCGTAGAGCGCGTGGGTCTCGGTTGACTCTTGCGCCAGATCGAAGGCCTCCGGCATCTCCGACTGCATCCCGAAGGCCGTCTCGAACGACTTGATCCGGGCCGCCAGGAGAGGATCGACCCCGCGGCCGGCCAGATGCCGCTCGTTGCCCGCTTGCAGCGCCGCAAGTTCCATCGCCTGGAGCCGCTCCGACCGACTGCGGCGGCGGACATTCGCGATCGGCTCCGGCCCCGGCACGACGCGCGTCCCCTGATGGGCGCCGGGAAGGAAATCGCTCCCCCACACCTGATTGCCAGCGTAAGGGGATTGCGGGGCGATGACCACGAACGACGGGAGGTTGCGGTTTTCCGTTCCCAGGCCATAGCTCACCCAGGAGCCGATGCTCGGCCGGGCGAAGGTGAAGGAGCCGGTGTGGATGCCGAGCGTCGCCTCGTAGTGGTTGGTATGGTCGGTCTTCATCGACCGGATCACGCACAAGTCATCGACACACCGCGCCATGTGCGGAAAGAGCTCGCTGACCTCCGTCCCCGACGTGCCATGAGGGGCGAACTTCCACTGCGGGCCTTTGAGAAACATCTCGAAGGAGCCCTTCCGCCCCTGAAACTCCGGCACCGTGATCGTCTTCCCGGCATCGGCGACGAGCCTCGGCTTCGGATCCCACGATTCGACGTGCGACACCCCGCCACTCATGTGGAGGAAGATCACCCGCTTGGCCCGCGCCGGGAAATGAGGGGCCCGCGGGGCGAGCGGATCGGCCGCAGGGGCATTCGCTCCACCCGGCGTGGCGTCAGCGGCGAGCAGTTCGCTGAGCAGCCCCGGCATGAGGATCGATCCGGCCGCCATCGAACGGATCAGGCCACGGCGACGGAGATCGGGGGAACGGCTCATGGGGGCTCTCGGGCAGGCGGGCGTGTCGGTCGGGCTTGGCTTCAATTGACCTTGGCATCAATCCACCTTGGCATCAATCCACCTTGGCTTCAATCCACCTTGGCTTCAATCAACCTTGGCTTCAATCAACCTTGGCTTCAATCAACCTTGGCTTCAATCAACCTTGGCTTCAATCAACCTTGGCTTCAATCAACCTTGGCTTCAATCAACATGGAGAAACTCATTCCCCGCCAGGAGCGTTCGCAGCCAGGCGGCGAGGGCTTCGTGGTCTGGATTAGCGACCCCTTCGGCCGCGACTCCTTCGCGATAGCGGTCGATGAAGGCATTCGCGGCGGCGAGTTCGTCGCTCTCCGGAGCCCGGGCGAGCGCCCCCTGCATCGCCGCCACGATGCGTTCGCTCCGGTCGGTCGCGATCTGCTCGAGCTGACTGGCCCAGCTGTCGGCCGCGCCATGAACGAGGGGATCGTTCAAGAAGAACAGCGCCTGCGTCGGCACGGTGGTGCCGAGCCGGTCGGCGGTCGAGGCATTCGGATCGGCGCCGTCGAAGAGGGCGAGGAAGGGATGCCGCTTGAGCCGGCCGGTCATGAGGTAGAGGCTGCGCCGGTCGTGGTCGTAGACGGCGCCGAACGGCCCATGCTGCGAGTAGCCCCATTCGAAGGGGGGCGGGAAGGGATGCCCTTCGCCCCGGGAGCGGTCGAGCCGGCCACTGACGGCGAGGATCGCGTCGCGAATCTCTTCGGCGGAGAGCCGGCGGCGCTCGAAGCCGACGTAGAGATTCCGCCCGTCGGCGGTCGTGGCAGCGGCGTCCGCGCGGGCCGTGGCCTGCTGCCAGGTGGCGCTTGAAAGGATCTGGCGGTGGATCGCCTTGATCGACCAGCCGCCGCGGACGAAGTCGGTGGCGAGCCGGTCGAGCAATTCCGGATGCGTCGGCGGCCTTCCGCGGACGCCGAAGTCGTTGGGCGTGGCGACGAGACCGCGGCCGAAGTGATGCTGCCAGATCCGATTGACCATCACCCGCGCCGTGAGGGGGTGATCGGGGCGCGTCAGCCACTCGGCAAGCTCGAGCCGGCCGCTCCCCGCGACGGCTGCCGGGAGCGTTGTCTCTCCGAGCACGGCGATGAATCCCCGCGGCACCGTGTCGCCGAGGTCATCGGGCTCGCCACGCCGCTGGATCCTGGCGTCAGCCGGCGTCCCGTCGGCCATCGCGTAGGCCATCGGCACAGGGCCCTCGGCGAGAAGCCGACGGAGCTCCGCGGCAAGTGCATCGCTCCGCGCTTCGAGGGTGGCAAGCGTGCTCTTCAGTGCCCCGATCTCCTCGTCGCGGCCGGCCGCCGCGGCCGGCACTTCCGCCGGGCTTTCGAGGGGGCGATGGGGCGTGGAGGAGACGAGAAAATTATCGACGTCGAGCGCGGGGCGGAGGCCGCCGACATGGCCGTAGCTGTCGATGAAGGTGTAGTCGATCGTGCCATCCCAGCTCGCCGCAAGCGGACCGGAGAACGGGGTTAATGTTCCTTCCGAAAGGAGGAGCCCGGTGTAGGTCCGCTTCGCGAGATCGAGGACAAGCTGCACCTGATGCCAGCGATCGGCGACAATCGTGGCCACGGGGCTCGTCGTCTGACCGTCGCGCGTGAAGAACGCGGCGTCATCGAAAAACATCTCGATCGCCGGCGAGGGGCCGGGACCGTGGCCGATCGAATACCGCCACGTGCCCTGCCCGTCACCACTGCGCGTGCCCGGGCGGATGTCGAAGCTGACATGGAGCCGGCCGTCGGCAGCGGGGGGGATGGGGGGAAGCGAAAGTCCGAAGCCGTCATACTCGGCCCGGCTGGGGAGCGTGAGGCCGAGGCGACCGGGGGCGTAGAGATTCTTAAAGGGGCTTTGGGCCTTGGCGTCGAGGCGGACGACGCTCGCCGGGCCGGGATTCCAAGGAGCCACAGGGGGCGCTCCGGCCGACTGCATCTCGAGGTCGCCGTCGTAGCCCGACAGCTCACGGAGGCGGGCCCGGAGCGCCTTCGCATCGGGGCCGGGGAGCACCGCTTGCCGCTCGAGGCTGACTGGGGGAATCGGCGCCGATTCGAGCGCGAGGTTGTCGCAGTCGAGCGCCGTGGCTGCGTAGTCGGTCGCCGGCTCGACGAGCGCCGCCAGTTCCACGCCGTCGATCGGGCCGCGGAGATCACCTGTGAGCGGAAACGGCCCGAAGTCGCGGACTTTTCCCGGGCTGCCGAGGCGGCCGGAGACTTCGTGCGCCGCGGTGTCGATCGCCAGCTGGAGATTGATCCATTCCGCTGTCGGGATCGGCCCGAGGTCGTGCGTGGCTCCGGCGGCGACGAGTGACAGGCTTTCCGCCGACAGGACAAGCTCGATCGCGGCAGCGCCGGCAGCGGTGAGCGTGAAGCGATGGCGCCCCGTCGCGGCGGGAGTGTGGAGGCGGAGATCGAGATTGAGAAACACCGGGGCGCCGTTCCCCGGCAGCCCGTGGACGGCTTGAGTGCAGCGGTAGGGGGCGGCTCCCGCCGCGATGCTCACGCCGCAGCGGCCGCCGGCAAAGAGATGCTTGAAGGGGCTCTGCGCGGCGGCCGTGACGTTGATCGGCCCCTCGGCCCGCCACGGCGGCACGAGGACGCCATAGCTCCCTCCGCCGGCC
>CANGGC010000173.1 GCA_947453125.1 Planctomycetaceae bacterium
CACTCATTCCGGGGAAGAATCGCCCGATGGGCCGCAGTCGGGCTCGAGAGCCTCGATCTTTGCCAGTCTCCGGGCGTGGCGGCCCCCTTCGAAGGGGGTCTCCAGCCAGGTCTGCATCATCTTGTCTTGGAGTTCCTGCCCGAGCATCTCAGCCGACAGGCAGAGGACGTTGAGGTCGTTGTGGCGCCGGCTCATCTCGGCGGTCACCAGATCGTGGCAGGTGGCCGCGCGGACGCCATGCACCTTGTTGGCGGCGATCGCCATGCCGACACCGGTGCAGCAGAGCAGGACCCCACGGTCGACCGTCCCCTGACTCACGCGGTGGGCGACGTCGGCGGCGATATCGGGATAGTCGACGGCGTCGGTCCCGTGACTGCCGCAGTCGACGACTTCATGGCCCATCCGTTCGAGCAACCCGATGAGCCGCAGCCGTGCCGCGACGCCCCGATGGTCACTGCCAATGGCGATGCGCATCGATCATCCACTCCTGCGTGCCCTGCCGGCACCCCTGAAAAAAGAGCCTGAAAGATCCCCGTTCCCGGCCTCCCCGCCCATCGAGCAAATCAGCCTAGGACCGAGGGATCGAGTCCGCCAGTGTATCGATCCGCGCGGCCAAATGCCCGCGGATTTGCTCGGCACAGCGGCGGTAGGTGGGGAGGGGGGCTCCGATCGGGTCGAGGACGTCCTGCCGGTCGGGGGAGAGCATCGAAACACGCCCTCCGGCCTCCGGAAACTGGGCCAGAACGCCGGCCCGGTGGGAGGCGGTCATCGTCAGGATCACGTCGGCCTGGCGAACGAGATTTTCGGTCACCGGCTGGCTCTCGTGGCCGGAGAGGTCGGCACCGACCTCCGCCATTGCCTCGAGGGCCCCTGGGCTCGCCTTTCCTCCCCCCCACGCGGAGAGGCCGGCACTGGCGATCACCACCCCGCGGCTCTCGACCTCGTCGGGCCGGCAGCCGAGGCGATCGGCCACCATGAGGCGGAACTGCGCCTCGGCCATCGGGCTGCGGCAGGTGTTGCCCGTGCAGACGAAGAGGACCATCAGGCTCGAGAGGCGGCGGATCGTCTCCTCGGAGACGATCCCCGGACGAACGACACGGATCCGGGTGGTTTCAATGGCGACGGCCGTGGCGGCCTGGGCATAGCGGGTGCGGCCATCGTCGAGGACGAGCGAGAGATTCGGGGCCGGGCAGGCGAGCAGGTCCTCGGCCGACACCGGGGCCTGCCCTGCAGCGAGCGGCTCCAGCAACGCGATCGGCCCGGCCAGCATCCGCATGCAGTCGGCGAGCATCGGATGGCCCGGCACGCGGAGCCGCAGCTGACCATCCCCCGTCACCGCGTCGCGGGCGGCCGGGAGCAATTGATGGACGAGACTGTCGGGGTGATTTCCTTCCACGAGCGCGACCACCGGCCCCGGCCAGCATCGGCGGGTGAGGCGACGGCCAACGGGGCTCAGGCGTGGCGCCCAGTCAAACGATTCGTCGGCTCCCTTCAGAGCCAGTGCAAGTCGCGGTTCGCCTGAGCGGACAGGGGCATGGGCCAGCATCGCCTCGACGGTGGCTCGGTGGCGGAGCGAGCCGGCTATCAAATAGTCGGTTTCGGTGGGGAAGCCGACACATCGCCCTTCGGCAAGCGCCTGGACCGCCCGATGGACGACGTCGCGGGCGTCTTCGGTGCGGCGCAGGTCGATGACCGTTGGCGGCATGGGCAAGGCCGGGGAGTCGGGGGGGCGCCGTGCACGGGGCGTACCGGACGCGCTTCAAGCCCGTCCATCAACACTACCGGGGCCTCCAGCAGCCAGTCAAGGATCGGTCTGGGGGGATGACGGAGAGAAGGGCCTGCCGCGGACCGCGATCGGCGTCGGCTGAGGATGGGGCGCGACTGGAGGAAAAAGGATTTCGCCTTGTGGCGGTGCCGCCGACTCCGCTATCAGTCCCCGGCTTCCGCCGCCACACCGCGGCACGAGAGTCGCCGCACCGAGTCGCCGCACCGAGTCGCCACCCCATGCCCGTCGACCCACGGACGTCAGATTTCCGCGATCTGCAGCCGGTCATCGGCCCGCGGGTGACCTGCGCGCCGCACGGCGGACACCTGTGGAGACTGGCCGTCGTGCTGGCAGTCCTCCTCGGCATGTCTCCCGGTCGCTTCGCCGTTGGTCAGGCCCCGGGTGAACTCCTCCCGCCCCCCGCCTCCCCCGGCCTGCCGGCGGCCGGCGCGGTCTCGCCGGCCGCTGTCCCGCCAGGACTTGTCTCTCCGACAGCCCCGCCCCCCCTCTCCGGCCCCGAGCCGTCGCGTCCCCAAGCCCCCGCGCCCGCGGCGGCACTGGGAGCCGTCGATGAATCGAATCGGATCGTCGAGGTTCGGATCGAGGGGAATCACGCCACCGAGGTTTCGAAGCTCCCCAAGCTCGTCACCCGTGCCGGCCAGATCTTCGACGTGCAATCGGTCGAGGAGGACGTCCGCACCCTCCACCGGAGCCGGAAGTTCGTCGATGTCCGCCCGAAGACGGTGCGGGTCGCCGAGGGGGTCGTGGTGATCTTCCAGGTCGTCGAGCGGCCGATGCTCCGCTACGTGAAGTATGTCGGCAACGAGCGGGTCACCACGCGGACGCTGCGGAAGAAGGCAGAGATCGACGTCGGCGATGCGATGGATCCGTATGTCGTCGAGGAGGCCCGCCGCCGGATCGAGTCGTATTACCACGAGAAGGGCTACGACAGTGCGAAGGTGACCACGGTCGAGGGGAGCAAGCCCGGCGACAAGGGGGCCGTATTCCTCGTCGACGAGGGAAAGAGCAAGAAGTCGCTGTGGACGAACTTCGTCGGCAACACGATCGCCACAGACGCCCGGCTGATGACGCAGATCAAGTCGAAGCCCGGCATCTTCTGGCTCATCGGCGGCGAGATCGACCGTGAGAAGATCGACCAGGACGTCGATCTGATCACGGCCTACTACCGCAGCCTCGGGTTCTTCCAAGCAAAGGTGGGCCGCGAGCTCCAGGTGGTGCATGGCGGCGGCCGCGATTGGACCCTTCTCACCTTCGTGATCAACGAAGGGCCTCGCTACAACGTCCGCAACATCTCGTTCATCGGAAACAGCAAGTTCAAGGGGGAGTTCCTCTCCCGCGACCTCAAGCTGAAGAGCGGCGAGCCGTTCAACCAAGCGAAGATGGATGCCGATCTCGGCCTGATCCGCGACATCTATGGCGGCCGCGGATTCGTGTTTGCCGACATCCGCGCCGATCCCCGCTTCCTCGAGCAGCCGGGGGAACTCGACCTCGTCTACAACGTCGCCGAAGGGCAACGCTACCGGGTCGGCAAGATCAACGTCCGGATCCGCGGTGAGCACCCCCACACGCGCCACAGCACGATCCTCAACCGCCTCTCGTTGCGGCCGGGCGACATCCTCGACATCCGCAAGCTGCGCAACGACGAGCGCCGGCTGAAGTCGAGCAGCCTGTTCGCGGCCGACGCCGCCAAGGGGGATGGTCCGCGGATCGTCTTCAGCAAGCCCGACGACAACGATCAGCAATTGGCCCGTGATCCGAAGCGTTCGGGATTCCGGGGGCAGAGCCCCGACGGCACGGAGCCGGAGGATGCGGTCATCGACCTCGTTCTCGAAGGGGAGATCGTCTCCCCGGAAGCCGCCCCCACGAACGGCGGCCAGTTCGTCGCCCCCGCCCCTGCCAATCCGAAGCCACCGGCCCCGCCGGCCCAGAGCATGGCCCCGGTGTGGCGTGGTCAGAGTCCTCCGCCTGTCTATGCCCAGCCGGCGCCCTATTCCCAACCGGCGCCCTACGCCCAGCAACCGGTGCAGCCGTTCGGCCAGCAGGCTCCCCAGCAGCCTGGTCAGCCGGTCGTGCCGGGCTCGCTCCCGCCGCGCTACGCCAATCAGCCCGGCTACGCCTCCCAGCCCGCTGCCGCCCCTCCCGGGACGACGCCGTGGGGCGGAACGGCGCTGGCCCCAACCGGACCTGAGGCGGTTGACTACGGTCGCACCGCCGCCCCGCAGCAGCCGGCCTACGTCGCCCAGCAGCCGGTGGCACCAGGCTATCCTGCGAACCCTTCGGCGGCATTCCAGCCCGGCGCGACCGCCCCCGCCCCCTGGCAGCCGCAGGCTCAGGTCCTTCCTCCTCCTCAAGGCGCGTTCCCTGGCCAGCCGCTTCCCCCAGGATTTCAGCCAGGGTTCCAGCCAGGTATTGCCGAGCCGCCTCAGGTGTTCCCCGGCCAGGAGCCGTACGTCGTCGTCGATGTCGACGCCGAGGAAACGCAGACCGGCCGCCTCATGATCGGTGCCGGCGTCAACTCCAATGCCGGTCTCGTCGGCAACATCGTCGTCGACGAGCAAAACTTCGACATCACGCGCCTGCCGCGGAGTTGGGACGACATCCGCAACGGCACCGCCTTCCGCGGCGCCGGTCAGCGGTTCCGTCTCGAGGCCGCCCCCGGCACGCAGTTGCAGCGATACACGGCGACGTTTCAGGAGCCCTACCTCTTCGACACCCGGATCGGGCTGTCGACGAGCGCGTCCTACTACACGCGGGCGTTCTACGACTGGGCCGAGTCGCGGGCCGGCGGGCGTGTCGGCCTCGGCTACCAGTTCGCCTTTGCCCCCGACCTCTCCGTGAACGCCGGCTTCCGCGGCGAGAGCGTCGATGTCTTCAGACCCCGTGTCTACGCACCGAAGATCCAGGAGATGCTCGGCACGAACTCCGTCTACGGCTTCAGCACGGGCATCGTCCACGACACCCGCGACAGCCCCTTCCTCCCCACGCAGGGGCATCTGCTGACGTTCGAGTTCGAGCAGGTCATCGGCACGTTCGTCTATCCCCGTGGCATCCTCGAGGGGCGGCAGTACTTCCTCTTGAACGAGCGCCCCGACGGCTCAGGCCGCCACGTCCTCTCGATCGGTTCGGTGCTCGGGATGTCGGGCCCCAACACGCCCGCCTACGACAACTTCTATGCCGGTGGCTACAACACCCTCCGCGGCTTCGTGTTCCGTGGGGCGAGCCCACGGCAAAACGGGGCGATCATCGGTGGTCCGTTCGAGTGGCTCAACACGGTCGAGTACCTGTTTCCGATCACCGCCGATGACACGCTCCGCGGCGTTGTGTTCACCGACTTCGGTACCGTCGAATCGAACGTCAGCATCAACCAGATGCGCGTCGCGCCCGGTGTGGGCTTGAGAATCACGCTGCCGGCGATGGGTCCGGCGCCGATCGCGCTCGACTTCGCCGTCCCGATCGTCTACGCCCCGTACGACAGCCAGCAGTTGTTCAGCTTCTTCGTCGGCTTCGCGCGGTAACGACGCGGCCAATTGACCCTGTCGACCCCCGACATGCCCGACGCACAAACCCCAGCCGGCGCTGCCCCGCAACGGATCCTCGTCGTCCGCACCCGCTTTGTTGGCGACACGGTGCTGGCGATCCCGTTTCTGCGGAACCTCCGCCGGCATTTTCCTGCCGCCCGGATCGACGTCCTCGTCGAGAAGGGGGCGGGGAGCGTGCTAGCCGACTGCCCCTACAAGGACGAGTTGATCATCGCCCCGGCACCGCCGCGATCTCGTAGTCCGCTTGCGGGGTTGCGGGCCAATGCGGCCTGGCTGCGGGCCCGGCGCTATGACCGCGCGTATGTTCTCAAGCGGTCGGTGTCGAGCCTCCTCCCGGTGTGGCTTGCCGGGATTCGGCATCGCGTCGGCTTTGCCGAGCAGGGAGGGGGCATGCTCCTCTCCCGCGCGGTCCGGATCCGCGAACACCGGCACGAGGTGGACGTGTTCCTCGACCTCCTCCGGGCCGATTCGATCCCGATCGACGACGGCCACAACGAGAACTGGGTGGCCGACGATGCGGGGAGGAAGGTCGACGCCATCCTCCGCGATCGTTCTCCCGGACGGGCCCGGGTCTTCGTGGCTCCCCGTTCGACGGCGGTGGAGAAGGAATGGCCGGTGGAGCGGATGGCCCGGGTCGTGGCCTGGCTCGTGGTGAACCGTGGCTGCGACGTCTTCTTCTGTGGCGCGCCGCGCGACATGGGGATGCACGAGCGGATCGCCGCGCTCGCCGGTCACGCCGACACGGGCCGCGTCCACGATCTCACGAAGGATCTCGATCTCCGTCACACCGGAGCGCTCCTGTCGCGGATGGATCTCTGCCTGGGAATCGATACGGGGCTCCTCCATGTCGCGGCCTCGCACGGGGTGCCGGTGGTGGCGCTGTTCGGGCCGACCGATCCGAACCAATGGTGCCCGTGGGGGACG
>CANGGC010000174.1 GCA_947453125.1 Planctomycetaceae bacterium
CCCCGAAGCCACGCTCGAGCCGACCCGCCCCGAGCGTCCAAAAACAAAACCGGCCCGGCGGGAATCGAGCCCCGCCGGACCGGTCTGACATTCGTGGCATGAGACGAGCGCCGGCTTACGGCTGCTCGGGGAGACGGCCCGTCTCGACCGCCGGCGTCGGGCCGGTGCAGGCCCGCATGAAAGCGACGAGGTCCGCCTTCTCCTGATCGGTGAGCTTGAGGGGCTTGATCTTGTCGGAAAGAGTGGCGTTGGGATGGCCCCCCTTGTCGTACCACTCCACCACTTCCTCGAGCGTGGCCACTGACCCGTCGTGCATGTAGGGGGCGGTGAGGGCGACATTCCGCACCGTCGGCGTCTTGAAGGCCCCCTTATCCTTCGGATCCTTGGAGACGACGAACCGGCCGAGATCGGGCTCGGCCTGGTCCATGCCGATGCCGAGGTTGTGGTACTTCTCATCGGCGAGGTTCGCCCCGACATGGCAGGCAGTGCAGTTCCCCTTCTCGGTGAAGAAGATGTCGCGGCCGCGCTTCGCCGATTCCGACATCGCGAACGTTGCCGCCGCGGCCTTCGCCTCGGCGTACTTCTTCGCCAAGTCCTCGTCCTCCTTGAGGTCGTCCTCATCCATGGCGGCAAAGGGGCGGAGTTGCTCACCGAAGTCGTAGGGGGAGGGGCCGGTGACGAGGACGCGCTCGAAGGCGGCGATCGCCTGACCGACGGCATCGATCGAGACGCCGCCGAAGATCTTCTTGAATTGCTTCTCGTAGACAGGGATCCCCTTGAGCCGCGCGACGGCCCCTTCGTGGGTGAAGCCCATCTCGCCGGGGTTGGCGATCGGGCCCACCGCTTGGGCCTCGAGCGAGTCGGCCCGGCCGTCCCAGAACTGCGCTCCGGAGAGGATGCGGTTATAGGAGACCGGGGAATTGCGGCCGCCGAGCTGATCGCGGATGCCGAGGCCGGTCTTCGTGTGGGCGCCGTAGCCCTGGGCGGGATCATGGCAGCTGGCGCAGCTCACGGTGGCATCGGCCGAGAGGCGGGGATCGAAGTACAGCTGGCGGCCGAGCTCGATCTTGGCGCGGGTGAGCGGATTCTTGTCGAGGCCGGTGATCTGACCGGCCCCCTGCGAGAGCCCCAGCGGCAGCACCGGCTCGAGGACCGCCGAGTTCTTCGGCTCGGCGAGCCAGCGGTCGATCTGCTCCGTCGTGATCGGACCGCTACCGGGAACGCCGGCGGTGAGGGAGGCCTCCCCGAGGATCGCCGTCTCGGCGGTGGCCGATCCCGTGGCGATGCCTGCCACGAGGAGCCCCCCGAGGAGGACTTCGGCGAACCGGGAGCGCCCGCGTCGCGCGGTCGGGAACGATTGCAGCAAGCCCATACAAGACTCCTCGAGGGTGGGTGCGGTTCCGGCGGGCCTCCGCCTGCGGCACCACAACGTCGAAACAAAGCTTTCCATCGTCATCAGCGGCAAAAGTGTTCAATTCTAACACCGTGGCCCCGGCGGGCGATTCCCCCCGCCCCCCGTGCAGGAAAACCGGGTGGTTTGGCGAACCGACCGATGCCTCCCCTCCCCCCCACCAACCCGATTCCTTTCCTCCCCCAAAGGCCCCCCCTACAATCGAGGCTGTCGCTTTTTCCCTGGTTCGACTTTTGCAGTTTTTCCCTCTTTGTTTTTCCCTCTTCGGAGCGTTTTCTCGAATGGACATTCTCGGCGAGATCCTCAAGCAGGTCCTGGAAGGTGCCGCCCAGGGGCAGCAGCAGCCCCCGCAGCGGGCCCCGCAGCCCCAACAACGTGCCCCGCAACCCCAGCAGCGGGCCCCGCAGGGGGAGCCCCAGGGGATGCCCTCGCCGAACGATCTCGGTGAGATTTTCAAGCAGATCTTCGGCGGCAACGACGCCCAGAAGCTCCCCGAGGTGGTGAAGCAGTTCGAGGAGAAGGGGATGCGGGACGAGGTCGATTCGTGGGTCCGCACCGGCCCGAACAAGCCGATCGACCGCCGGAAGATCGAGGATGTCTTCGGCGACCGCGAGCTCAACGATCTCGCTCGCAGCAAGGGGATCGATCCCAACGATCTCGCCGAGGTGCTCGCCAAGTACATCCCGAAGATCATCGACGAGCTCACCCCCGCCGGCCAGGTCCAGCGGCGGCATTGATCCGCGTCTGGTCATCCGGCTTTCAGAGACAGGCTCCCCCGGTGTGCGCTGCCGCTCAGGCGGCGCACGCCGGGCTTCTGGGGACCGGAAGACTCCCCCGGGCCGGGTCCCCGGACGTATGCTGCTTTGACTCATGCAAGTCCCTGCTAGCCAAACAAAGAGCCCGCGCCGCCGCCGGGCGGGAGGTCTGCCGGCGTGGTCCCTACGGGCCCTCGTGATATCCTCGCTCCTTGTTGGCACTCCTTGGTTGCCACCCCGGAATGCGGCCAGCGCAGACCGGGCCGAGCCTGGCGAAGCACGGTATCGCTTTTGGCTCGAGGATCCGCGGGCGCCGTCGGAGGCCCCGGCGGAGATCGAGCCTGGCACAGGCCGGCGCTGGTCGTGGCGGTCGCAGCGACGTGCCAGCCGGAGGCGCCTGGCAGCCGAGCGGGCCCGGGCTGGAGAACCTGATGGTGAGCCATCCGGGAGCGATCCTGGCGATGACACCCGCCGCGGCGCTGGCCTCACCCTCCGCGACCAGCCCTACGCCCAGCCCGACCAAGGTGGTCGCCGACGTTTCGACATCACCCTCCCGGGACGCTGCCCGGGACCGGTGCCGTTGGTCGTATGGATTCACGGCGACACCTGGCGCGACGGCTCGAAAGCCGACTGCCCCGTCACATGGCTGGCCCTCGAGGGCTATGCCGTCGCCAGCATCGGCTACCGCACCAGCGACCTCGCTCGTTTCCCGGCCCAACTCGACGACTGCCGCGCAGCGATTGCCGAGATCGTCCGCCGCGCCGGGGAATGGGGCCTCGACCCGACGCGGATTGCCGTCGTCGGCCATGGCGGCGGAGGACTCCTCGCGGCGCTGGTTGGCCTCGCCGACGATCCCGCTGACGACGAAGCCGCGGCACCCCGATCCCCGCTGGCCGCCATCGCGTTGCTCTCGGCCCCCACCGATCTGCCGAACCTCGGGCCAGAGCACGACCGCCCCCGGTCGCCGGCCAGCCTCCTCGTTGGTGGGCCGCTGCCGGAGGTGCGGGAGGCGGCGCTCCGGGCAAGCCCCGTCTGGCATGTCTCCCCTGACGATCCACCCTGCCTTGTCATCCACGGCACGGCCGATCCCTCCGTCCCGGTCGAGCAAGCCGTGCGACTCGACGCCGCGCTGTCTGCCGTCGGCGTCCCCTCGACGCTGCTCCTTCTCGACAGGGCCGGCCATGCTGCCTCCATCGGCCGCGACTCGCCCGCCGGGCGCGCGATCCTGGAGTTTCTCGACGCGGTTCTCCGCCCCGCGGCTGTCGACGCCACGGAGGCCGCCGATGCGTCTCAATCGCCGTGATCTGCTCCGCGGCGGCGCGGCGCTCGTCGCGGGGGGGGCCCTGACGGCGGGCATCGACGGCCTCTGCCTCACCCCCTTCAAGCTCGACGTCAGCCACCATCACTTCGGAGCTCACCCGACGTCGACCGGTGGCCCGGAGACGGAGGTGATGCCCACTCCCGCCGAAAGCCGACGACTGCGGATCGCCCATGTCTCCGATCTCCATCTCCACCGAGTCGGGCCGCTCGAGGAACGGGTTCTCGAAGCGCTCCACAGCCTCGCGCCCGATCTCCTCGTGATCACCGGCGATAGCCTCTCGGCAGCGCGGGGCGAGGGGCCGCTTGTCGACTTCCTCGCTGCCTGTCCAGACGTGCCCCATCGGCTCGCGATCGTCGGCAACTGGGAAATCAGTTCCGGTGTGCCCGTGGAGCGACTGCGGGCCCACCACGAACGGCACGGCTTCGATCTCCTCGTCAACCGATCAGTGAGAGTCGCTCTCGGCGATCGCTCGGTGCGGGTCACCGGCTTCGACGACTTCCGCCAGGGACATCCCGATCCGGTCGCGGCTTTTGCCGGCGAGGAGCCCTGCGATCACCACCTCGTGCTCGCCCACTGCCCGCTCCATCGCGACAAACTCGCGCTTCCCCCTGAACACCCCGCCGACCTCGTCCTCTCGGGACACACGCACGGCGGGCAGGTGGCGCCCGGGGGCGTCGCGCTCCTCACGCCGCCGGGGAGTGGCCGGTATGTCGCTGGGTGGTATCGCGACGGCGGGCCGCCGCTGTTCGTGTCGCGCGGCATCGGGACATCGACCGTCCCGATCCGGATCGGGTCGGTCCCTGAGCTGGCTTGCATCGATTGGCATCTCGCCTGAGTGGGGGCGACGGCTGCGTCAGGTGACACCTGCACGCGGAGCCGCGTCATCGCCACCCCAGCCGTCACGATCGCGCCAGCCCGCCTCTCTTCTCCCGCTTGTGCAGTCGCCCCCGGGATCCGTCGATACCTTCCCGGCGGGAAGAAAGCCCCCCCGCCACCATCCACCACCGCAGACCGTCATCCATTCACCAGGACCGTCGACACGCCATGCCCACCCCACGCCGCAAGACCTCATCGGGAGCCGTTCAAAACCCTCTCGAAACCTATCTCCGTGAGATCAACGACACGTCGCTGCTGACGGCAGACCAGGAGAAGGAACTGGCGGTGGCGATCGGCAAGGGGGATGCCCAGGCCCGCGATCACATGGTCCGCGCCAACCTCCGCCTCGTCGTCAACATCGCTCGCGGCTACGCCAACCGTGGCCTGCCACTCCCCGACCTCATCGAGGAGGGGAACCTCGGGCTCCTCCGGGCCGTCGAGGGCTTCGACCCGCGCATCGGCACGCGCTTCAGCACCTATGCCAGCTATTGGATCAAGCAGTCGATCAAGCGGGCCCTGATCAACTCCGGCAAGACGATCCGCATCCCCGCCTACATGGTGGAGCTGCTCTCGAAGTGGCGCCGGGCGACCGCCCGGCTTCTCGACTCGCTCGGCCGAACGCCGACGCCGGAAGAGGTCGCCCGCAGCCTCGGGCTCGCCCGCAAGAAGCTGCCGATCATCAAGAAGGCGATCCACATCCATCAGGCCTCGCCGCAGACCGAGCAGGCCGACGGCGGCTGGTCGCTCGGCGACCTGATCCGCGACGAGAACACGAAGTCGCCGGCAGATGTCCTTCTCGACGAGGACACGATGCTCCACGTCCTCCGCCGCATCGAGCTCCTCGACCACCGCGCCGCCACGATCCTCAGGCTCCGCTTCGGCCTCGGCGGCGGCGACCCGATGACGCTCAAGGAGATCGGTGGTGTCCTCGGGCTGACCCGCGAACGCGTCCGACAGATCGAGTCGGAGACCCTCGCCACCCTCGCCGCCGAACTCGACGGTGTCCCCAGGGCGAAGATCCGCCTCCGCCACGGGGCTTGACCGCCCCCTGGTGCCGCGGGCACAGTGCCGCATCGCCCGTCGCTTCCGACACGCCTCATCCGCGGAGCCTTTTCGTGACCCACGCCGCCGTCGATCTCGCCTCCTTCATCCGCCCGGTGCCCGACTTCCCCAAGCCGGGGATCCTGTTCCGCGACATCACGCCGCTCCTGGCCGATCCGGCGGCGCTCGCCGCGGCGATGCGGCTGATGGCGGGCCCGTGGCGCGACGCCGGGATCAGCGCGATCGCGGCGGTGGAGGCGCGGGGATTCCTGTTCGCGACGCCGATGGCGCTCGAGCTCGGCGTCGGCGTGATCCCGGTGCGGAAGCCGGGGAAGCTCCCAGCCAAGACGCTCGAGGTCGAATACGACCTCGAGTACGGCCGCGACAAGCTCCAGATGCACAGCGGGATCCTCAAGAGCGGCGCCCGTGTCCTCGTCGTTGACGACGTCCTCGCCACCGGCGGCACGGCCGAGGCCTGCATGCGGCTGATCGAGGCGGCGGGGGGAACGGTCGTCGGCGCCTCGTTCCTCGTGGAGATCTCCCCGCTCGACGGCCGCAAGCGCCTCGCTCCCCACCGGGTCGAAAGCGGGATCATCTACTGACATCGCTCGGCGTCCGCGGGGCGGCGGACGAGACTTCGCCCCCTTCCAGACGGGAAAATACCGGCTGTGCCGGGCGTTCCGGGGCGAAGGAAACAAGGCTGGGACGGTTTTTCTTGGACCCGGCCCGTGCCCGAACTAGGCTTGGAGGCTTGCGGTCCCGTACCCCCTCGGGTGACCGGGCCAGCCGTTTCCAGCCCCGCCCCTGCCCCGGAGCC
>CANGGC010000175.1 GCA_947453125.1 Planctomycetaceae bacterium
AGGCCAAAGAGCGCCGACAGTGCCGGCGTGGCGACGACGATGTTCACCGGGGGCGCGTCGGGGCCGGCCTGCCTGGCGCGACGCCGATCGGCGAGTGCCAAGCCGCAGGCATAGAGGCCGACGGTGACGTAGGCCAGATTGGAGAACGTGTTGGCGCGGGTGCGGATCGGCCGGTCAGGCCAAACCCGCTCGGCATAGCCGGGCCGGCGCAGCTCGCGCGACTCGTCCCATCCATCCCACGGCCCCGTCCCCTCCGCCGCCGCTGCGGCGAGGAGCACGGCGATGGCCGCAAGGAACGTTCCCCCGCAGGCGAAGGCATGGACGGATCGTGGCATGAGGGTGTCCGGAGAGCGGGGCGACGCCAGCATACCCCCGCCCTCCGATCGCGGCCGCCGTCTACACTTGGGTCATGACCAGCGACGACGCCAACGACGACTTCGAGGATGACGAGCCGGTGGACGCCCCCGGCTCTGAGGCGGAAACCCTCGAAGGGCTCCCGTTCGACACCGACGCTCTCGATGTCGAGCCGAATCGGCTGGCGGCGGCGACGAAGGTGCGATCGTTCCCCACCACCCCCGGCGTCTACCTCATGAAGGATGGCGCGGGGCGGGTGATCTACGTCGGCAAGGCGAAGAACCTGCGGGCCCGGGCGGGAAGCTATTTCCTCCGGGCCGCCGCCGAGGATCGGCGGACGGCCGAGCTCGTCCGCGAGATCCGCGACATCGACTACCTCGACGCGGAGAGCGAGGTCGACGCCCTCCTCATGGAGAGCCGGCTGATCAAGGATGTCCAGCCGCGGTTCAATTCCGATCTCAAGGACGACAAGACTTTTCCCTACCTTCAGATCACCACCCACGAGGACTACCCGCGGGTGGAGTTCACGCGGACGCCGCGGCACAAGGGGGTGAAGCTCTACGGTCCGTTCACGAGCGCGGGGAGCCTGCGCGGGGCGATCGTCGTCCTCCAGCGGATCTTCAAGTTTCGCACCTGCACGCTCGACATCGATGCCTCCGACCCGCAGTGGCGCTGGTTCCGCCCCTGCCTCCTCGCCTCGATCGGCCAGTGCACCGCCCCCTGCAATCTGCGGATCTCGAAGACTGAGTATCGCGGCGACATCAACCGGCTGCGGACGTTCCTCGAAGGGGGAAAAAGAAAGCTCCTCGAGGAGATGCGGGACGAGATGCTCGCCTCGTCGGGGCGGCTCGAGTTCGAGCGGGCGGCGCGGCTCCGCGACGAGATCAAGCTCCTCGAGACGCTCGACCAGCGCGGCGACCTCGAGGAGCATGTCCAGCCGGAGGTGTTTCTCGTCGATCCGAAGAAGGGGCTCGCCGGGCTTGCGAAGGTGCTCGGGCTCGCGGCCCCACCGCGGGTCATCGAAGGGGTCGACATCGCCCATCTCCATGGCAACGAGACGGTGGCGAGCCTCGTCCAATTCATCGATGGCCTCCCCTTCAAGGCCGGTTACAAGCGCTACCGGATCAAGGGGGTGAGTGGCATCGACGACTTCAAGAGCATCCACGAAGTCGTCTCGCGGCGATTTTCACGACTCGTGCGCGAGGGGGCGAGCCTGCCGGACGTGTTCCTCGTCGACGGCGGCAAGGGGCAATTGTCAGCGGCGATGGCGGCGCTTGAGTCCCTCGGGATCGAGGCGCCGTGCGTGATCTCGCTGGCGAAGCGGGAGGAGGAGGTGTTCGTGCCGGGGAAGAGCGAGCCGCTCAAGATCTCGCGCGACGCCTACTCCCTCCGGCTCCTCGAATATGTGCGCGACGAGGCCCACCGCTTCGCCCAGCACTACCACCACTTCCTCCGCCGCCGGCGGACGCTGGGGGAATGACCCGGCGGCATCGCCGACGCCTCTCCCCTCCTCTGGTGGGGCGAGGTATCATCGATGGGGAGATCGGTCGGCCCGGGCGCCACAGCCTGAGGCGCCCCGTCCATTTCTCAGAGGAGCCTGTCATGGTCTGTCGAGCTTCGATCGCTGCCTGCCTCGTGGCCCTCTTCGCCACGATCGCGGCGACACCTGCGCACACCGCCGAGCCTGTGGCGGAGCCCACTCCAGCCGTCGTCAACGGGGCCCAGGAAGCCGTCGCCTGGATCCGTGTGAACCGTCCTGACGGTTCCGGGGAAGGCCGCGACGAACGGTACGATTCGGCCCGCCAAAAACTCATTGAAAGGCTCAAGAGCCCCGTCATCCTCGTCTCGGTGCTGCGGCAGCCCGACATCGCGGACCTCGAGACGGCGCGGAACGAGGAAGCCGACCCGATGGCGTGGCTCGTCGCAGCGCTCGACGTGACGGCGCCGGAAGACACGGACCTGATCCGTGTCGGCCTGCGGGGGGAGCGGGCCGACGAACTCCAGCAGATCGTCGACGCCGTGGCCCAGACCTTCATCACCGACGTGGTCGAAAGTGAGAAGACCGACCTTCTCGCCCGCCGTGATCAGCTCGAGAAAAAGCTCAAGGAACTGCAGAACGAGCTCCGTGCGAAGCAGCAGGCCCGGGAAGCACTCGAGAAGGAGGCCAGCGCGGGCAAACCCGCCGATCTGGCCGCCCATCGCAAGCGTCTCGACGCGATGGAGCAGGAGTTCGAGCAGATCGAGCGGGTCTCTAACGCGCTCACCGAGTTGCTCGAGTCGACCGAACTCGATCTGACGAAGCCTCCGACGATCCAGCGGGTCGAAGCGCCGAAGAGCCCATCAAAGCCCTGACCGGCCGCCGCCGCGCGGGTGCGGGGCGGGAGGACAGGTGGCCATGGGCTCCGCGTCACCCCGGGGCGTCAGGACAATTCGACGACCGACTCCCCGGCATCGAACGCCGCTTCAACTCTCTCGAACGCTCGGGCGAACGCCGCAAGCAGTTGGGCGTTGCGGCAGTTTCCCAACCGCACCCACAGCAGTCGCCCCATCGCATCCGGCTGATTCGCGAGGTAGAGGAAGTCCTCGTCCTTGGAGACGATGATCCGACCGTCGGCTACGGCATGAGACCACAAGGTCCGATCATCAAGCCTTGCCAAGCCGGCGTCGTACGCGTGGACGGCATGGTGCCCACGATCGCACAACCAACCCGCCAGCGATGGCGGCAATTGATTGTCGACGAGAAACTTCATGCAACTTCGACCACGACGTGATTCGTCTGTCGGGCGGCGTAAGCGATGGCCGCGAATATGTCGTCTCGTTCGAGACACGGGTAATCGGCCAGAATCTCCTCGATTGCCGCGCCGTTGGCGAGCAATTCGAGCACGTCACAGACACGAATCCGCAAGCCGCGAATGCACGGCTTACCGCCGCACTTGCCGGGCTCGATCGTAATCCGCTGCAGCAACGTGGTTTGCATGATTGGATCATACTCGCGTTCGGGGATCGGGGCCACCTTTGTCTACGAGTGGCGTGCCTACCGGCGAACACTCATGATCACACCGGATCGGTGGAGGGATGGCCAACCGACCCGAATCCGCCACGAGCTCGATCTGAAAAAGCCTCCGACGATCCAGCGGGTCGAAGCGCCGAAGAGCCCATCAAAGCTCTGACCGCCCGCCGCCCCGCGGGTGCGGGGCGGCGGGACAGGTGGCCATGGGCTCCGCATCCGCGTGGCTCCGCGTCAGCGCGAGTGCATGTCGCACGACAGCCCACCGGCTGCCGGGACGTAGCAACTGCGGGCGTAGTCCATCACCATGCGGTGCGAGCTGAACCGCCAGGCGAGCGAGCTGATCGAGTTCTTCATCATCTTGATCCACGTCTGCGGCAGGCCGTCGGCATCGCGTTCGTAGAACAGCGGGATGACCTCGTTTTGGAGCACGTCATAGAGCGCTGCCGAATCGCGAGCGTCGGTGATCTCAGGGTTGGCATGGATCTCGCCCCGGCCGATGGCGAAGCCGTTGCGGCCATCGAACGCCTCGGCCCACCAACCGTCGGGGATCGAGCAATTGAGCCCGCCGTTCAACACCACCTTCTGGCCGCTCGTGCCAGAGGCCTCGAGCGGGCGGCGCGGGTTGTTGAGCCACACGTCGACCCCCTGAATGAGGTGCCGGCAGACATTGATGTCGTAATCCTCCACGAACACGATCCGGCCGGCGAGGCGCGGGTCGTGGCGGAGGTTGGCGATCTTGCGGATCAGCCCCTTGCCCGGATCGTCGGCCGGATGGGCCTTGCCGGCGAAGATCACCTGGATTGGCCGGTCGGCATCGCAGATGAGCTTGGAGAGCTTGTCGAGGTCGCCGAGCACGAGATCGGCCCGCTTGTAGGTGGCGAAGCGCCGCGCGAATCCGATCGTGAGGACGTTCGGATCGAGCACTGACCGGGCTGCCTCGACGGCCTCATCGCTCTCGCCGCGCCGCTTGCACTGCCGTGCCAGGCGACGGCGGACAAACTGGAGGAGGAGGTTCTTGAGGGCATAGTGCGTCTCCCATAGCTCGCCGGGATCGCACTCGTGGATCTTCTGCCAAACGTCCGGCTCACCCATCCGCCGGAACCAGTTCGCCGGGAAGATCCGGTCGTAAAGCTGGAGCATCTGCCACGACAGCCAGCTCGGCACGTGGACGCCGTTGGTGATGTGGCCGATCGGCACCTCCTCCTCGACCCGCCACCCCCACAGATCCTTCCACATCTTCCGGCTGACATGGCCATGCAGCGCGCTGACGGCATTCGCCCGCCGCGAGAGCTTGAGGCCGAGGACCGTCATGCAGAACGGCTCGCCGTGGTTGCTGGGATCGACACGCCCCAGCCCCATGAGGTGGTCGTGCGAGATCCCGAGGGCATCGCGCATCGGGCCGAGGTGCTCCTCGATCTGACCGCTGTCGAAGCGATCGTGGCCGGCCGGCACTGGGGTGTGGGTGGTGAACACCGTCTGCCGGGCAACCTCGCGGACGGCGTCGTCGAAGGAGAATCCGTCGCGATCCATCCGCCCCCGCACCGCCTCGAGCGTCGCGAAGACGGAGTGGCCCTCGTTGAGGTGGTAGACACCGGGGACGATCCCCAGGGCCCGGATCGCCCGCACGCCACCGACGCCGAGGACAAGCTCCTGTCGGATCCGGACGCGGGTGTCACCGCCGTACAGCCGGCTGGTCAGCTCGCGATCCTCTGGCGTGTTGCCGTCGACGTCGGAGTCGAGGAGATAGAGGCTCACTCGCCCCACCGCCATCTTCCACACCTTCGCCCGGATCTGCCCGGAGCGGGTGTCGATCGCCACCTGCACCTGCTGGCCGTCGGTGCCGATCGCCGGCTCGAGCGGCAAAGCCTCGACGCGCGACTGGAGGTATTCCTCGTGCTGGTAGCCGTCGATGTCGAGCTGCTGCTTGAAGTAGCCCTGCTTGTAAAAGAGCCCCACCGCGACCAGCGGGATGCCGAGGCCGCTGGCACTCTTGATGTGATCGCCAGAGAGGACGCCAAGGCCGCCGGAATAGATCGGCACCGACTCATGGATCCCGAATTCTGCCGAGAAATAAACCACCGGCTTCGAGCCGAGGACGCCGGCATGGACGTCGCTCCAGGTGTTCTCGGCGGCGAGATATTCCTTGAGCCGCCGGTAGGCCTGATTGATCCGACTGTAGAGAACGAGCTCCGCCGCCCGGGCCTCGAGCCGCTCCGGCGTGAACTCGGCCAGCAGCGCGATCGGGTTGTGATCGAGCTGCCGGAACCGGACCGGGTCGAGCTCCCGGAAGAGGTTCGTCACCTCCGGATGCCAGCTCCACCACAGGTTGCGGGCCAGCGCCTGGCACTTGTCGTAGAGGTTTTGCGGGGACAGCTCGATCAGCCGCAAAGGGCCGGGAGGAGGCCCGGAGGCGTCCTGCTTGCCGGCCGCAAGGCGGCCCGACGGGGAAGGAGTAGGCGCACGGGGATCCTCAGGCTGGCTCATGATCGGCTCCGGAGCGGAGGGGACGTTCGCGGGTGGAACGAATGGGGCGGGAAGAACGAGGTGGGCACCAGCCAGAAGGACCTGGAGTATAGCTCCGCGACCGGGCGGGTGAAGCGCTCCCCTCGGGGAAGGCATACTCTTGCTCCATGTTCAATCACGATCCAACCCGCCCCGATGATGCCAGCCTCGCGGCCCTCCGTGCCGATCTGGCCGGCCTCGCCATCGCGACCGACCGAGAGGGCCCGTGGCGCAGCGGCGCTTTCGCCCGACTCGCCGAGCATGGCCTCCTCGCCGGATTCATTGCCTCCGAAGATGGTGGCACCGGCGCAACGGAGCCGGCGCTCCTCGAGGCGCTCACGGCCGTG
>CANGGC010000176.1 GCA_947453125.1 Planctomycetaceae bacterium
AATCGGAAGCGATGACGACCGAGGCACTCTCGTCGTCGGTGGTCTCGCCGCCGAGTTCGAAATCGTCTGCCGACGGACTCGCCTTGGCGGCCGACGCGGCGCTGCCGAGATCGACCCCGGAGTCGACGAGGTTATTGTCACCGAGCGACACGCCGCTGCCGAGTCCGCCCGACAGCCCGCCGAGGCTGGGGCCAGAGAGCCCCGGGCCCGACAGGCCTGCTCCGGAGAGACTTGGCCCGGAGAGGCTGGGCCCCGAGAGCCCACCGATCGCGGAATCGGACTTTTGTGAGGCCGACGAGACGCCGCTGATCCCGGAGAGCTCGATCGACAGGGCCCCCGATCCTCCGGCCTTCGAGATCCCGCTCCCGCCGAGCGACGGCGAGGACGCACCGACGATCGACTCGATGGCGAGATCATCGCTCTCGAGGTCGTCGCCGAGGACGCTGTCGCCGAGCATGAGGTCGGCACCGGAGAGCCCGCCCGGGGAGGAGAGCGAGAGACCGGAGTTGCTCTTCGAGGCGCTGCTTCCCTTCCCGACGCCGGTGTCGGAGGCCGACGGACCCTTGGCCTGGGGGGGTGTGAAGATCGATTCAGCCCCGTCATCGAGGATGAGTTGGTCGTCGTCGTCGTCGTCCGCCGCCGGCCCGGCGCGTCCGATGGGCTCGTCATCGAGGACGAGCCCCGGGAGGTCGAGTTCGAGTTCGTCGATCCCGGAGGCGGATTCCTCGCCGAGGGTGCGCACGAGCCGCTCAACGTCGTCGGTCTTGAACTTGATCGTGGCGCCGTCACGCATCGGGAACAGTTTTTTACGATCGACGAGGCGATTGACTTCGTCGACGGAGACGCCGAGGAGCCGGGCTGCTTCCTCGGGCGACATGAACTTGCCGGCCATGGCTGCCTTGACGGGTGCGGGGAACGGGGGATCTCTCCAAAGTCAGTGTCGACGAATCCCGCGTCGAAGTCCACGATCCCGTCCGAGCCGGGCGCCTCCGGAATGGCCGGCAGAGCCGGTCACGGTCGAGTTTGCCCAGCCGGGACACCTTCCGCGCCGACCTCGAGCATCTTCTTGAGGGTGGCCGGACGCGGCTCCTGGGCGTTGTATTCCGGCACGAGGAGATCCCAGGCGATGTTCCGCGTGCTCCGCAGGGTGAGGGAGCCGGAGGCACCGTCGACATGGTAGACGGCGGCATTCCGCATCTGCGGATCGATGATGAGGACGAGTTGCCGGCCGTCGTCGAGTGGTGCGGCACTGATCCAGAGCGGCGACGCGCCCCCTTCCCCCGCCGGGCCTGTGGCACTCCCCGCCAGACCCGGGCGCACGCTCCGCTGTTGGGCGGAGAGGATCCCCCCTCCGGCCAGCGTGAGGGCGACGCCGACGAGGAGCGGCACGAGGGTCGATCGCGAAGAGAGCGCGGCGGCCGGTGGAGCGATCGACCCGGCGGCGGCGTGGCTGGGAAGGGGCATCGGGGGTGGCTCCATCGAGGGCGATCGCGGCGGGGAACGGGCGCAGCGACGGGGAGGGTAGGTCGTCGGGGGAGTCAGAGGCAATGGCTCCCGAATGCCGACACCGGCTTCGCCATCTGCCGCAGGTTGCCTGGTCGGCTCCGTCCAGCTGCCATTTCCCCGGCCGCGGTCTTTCGATTCAATCGGTCAGGCAGACCCTACCGATGAAAAGGGTCGTATCGGTGGCGCGGAATACAGGCGCGGTCGCTCCGGACAGCCTTGGTCAGCCTGCTTGGGAGGTGCATCGGGTGTCGTACTTGAAGTCTTTCACCACGAGTCTCATCCGCTCGCCGCTCCTTTGGGGCGGAGCGCTCGCCTTCTGCTTCTTCGCCCTCATCCATGGCGGTGTGATCAAGCATGCCGGCACGATCCGCTATCTCGCCGGTCACTGGGTGGAATACGTCGAGACGGTGATGTTCACCGTCGGTCTCTCGGCGCTCGGGCTCAAGTGGCTCGATGTCCGCCGTCAGGCCGCTCACGTCGATGAGCCGCTCCTCGACGCGATCCCGACCGGCGGCCAGCAGCCCGACGAGGCGACCGGGCTGCAGGCGAAAGTCGCCGAGAGCGACGACGACGGATACCTCGTTCGCCGGATGCGCGAGGCGCTCGATCTCGTCGTCCGCACCGGCTCGGCCGACGGCCTCGAGGACCACCTCAAATACCTCTCCGATCTCGATGCCGCGCGGGCCGGGCAGAGCTACGGCCTGGTGCGGTTCGTGATCTGGGCGATCCCGATCATGGGCTTCCTCGGCACCGTCATCGGGATCACCGAGGCGATCGCCAATCTCTCGCCGACGCAACTGGAGAACATCTCGGGCGTCGTTGCCGGGCTCGGCGTGGCGTTCGACACCACGGCCACGGCCCTGGCACTGTCGATGGTGCTGATGCTCATCCAGTTCTTCGTCGACCGGGCCGAGCAGCGGCTCCTTACCGGCGTCGATTCGGCGGCGTGGATCGGTCTGGCGGGCCGCTTCCAGTCAGTGGCCGCCGACGACGGCACGGCGGTGGCGCTGGCGAAGCTCTCGGAGGCGGTGTCGCGCAGTTCCGAGAAGCTCCTCCAGGCCCAGGAGCATTCCTGGCGTGCGCTCGAGGAGGCGGCTTCCGGCAGCCTCTCTCGCGCCGTGGCGGCCAGCGGCCAGGAACTCCGCACGGCGCTCTCCGATTCGCTCGGCTCGAGCCTCTCGCAATGGAGCGAGTCGCTCGTTCGTGCCCAGGCCCATGTCACGAGCCAGCGGGAAGATCGCTGGGCAAAGGCCGCCGAAGCCCTGACCACGGCGATGGAGGGCTTTGAACGCCACCAGCAGGCGCTCGCCGACCAGACCGAGCTCCTCGAGCGGGTTGTCGATGCCACCCGCGACGTTACCGATCTGGAACGCTCCCTCGAGAACAACCTCTCCGCGCTCACCGCCACGGGCCGGTTCGACGAGACGCTTGCGACCCTCTCCGCCGCCGTGCAACTCCTCGCGGGCAGGGCCGCCGACGGGGCCGCCGAACCGCGCCGCGTCGAGCTCCACGCCCTCCCGCGTTCCAGAAGGGCCGCATGAGCCGTCGCACCCCCGCCGCCGCGCCGACGATCTCGCTGTTCCCCTTCCTGGCGGTGCTGCTGTGCACGATGGGCGCCCTCCTGGTGCTCCTGGTGCTCTTCAGCCGCTCCGCCTCGCAGGCCGGGGTCCGCGAGGCCGAGGCCGCCATTGAGGAGCTTGAGCTCGCCCGGGAGAATGCCCGTTGGCGGCGCGATCAGCTCGATGGCGTCCGGCAGAAGACCAACGACGATCTCTCCCGGGCCCGCATGGTGCTCTCGGGGATCGAGGAGAACACCCGCGAGCTCGAGGATGAGCTCGCCCGCCTCGTCGGCGTCGTCGAGGCGCTCGAGAGCGAAGCGAAGGTCGCCGACGCCTCCGACTTGGCCGCGCTCGAGGTCAGGCTCACCAATGCCCGCGAGTCGCTCGACAAGGCGCGTGCCGATCAGGCGACCCGGCCGGCGGCCTACGCCGTCGTGCCGTACGTCGGCAAGCATGGCACCCATCGCCGCCCGCTGTACATCGAGTGCTGCGTCGATGGCGTCTTCCTCCAGCCGGAGGGGATCCGGCTCACTCCGGGGGATTTTGAGGGCCCACCGGGGCCGGGCAATCCCCTCGCCAGCGCCCTCCGTGCGGCCCGCGAGCAGATGGCGCGCACCGTTCCCAATCCTGGCGATCCCGCCGCGCAGCCCTATCCGCTCCTCCTCGTTCGTCCCTCCGGCGTGATGGCCTACTACGCAGCCCGCGAAGCGATTTCTTCCTGGGGCAACGAGTTCGGTTACCAGCTCATCGAAGACGACTGGACGATCGCCTATCCTCCGCCCGACGTGGCGATTGCCGAGGCGGAGAACCGGGCGATCGAGGAATCGCGCCGTCGGCTGCAGTGGCTCGCCGAGACGCATCCGCAGCGTCCTGCCAAGCCACAACGCCAATACCGTGCCGCTCCGACCCGCGGCGGCGTGGTCGAGAACGGCGGCCCGAGCGTCCTCGGCGACCAGTCGCAGTTCGAATGGAAGGATCAGCCCGCCGGCGGGACACCGACCCCCGGTGGCAGTCGCGGGGGGCGATCTTTCAATGGCGGCGGGCCGGGAGTGGCCGCGGGCGCTGCTGGCGATGTTCGCGATCCTTCGGGCCTGGCTGGGACGGGATCAGGGGGAGTTGCCGGTGGTGGCTCGGGGCCTGGAGGTGGCGGTGGCCCAGGCCTTGGCGGTGGCGCCGGTGCTGACGGCGTCGCGCCGGGGCGGCCATTTCTCTCCGCGGCGGGCACTCCCGAGGATCCGGCTGGCGATGCGATCCTCGCCTCAGGCCGGGGCATGGGTGGCGGGCCTGGCGGCGGCACCGGAAGCCCTGGCGGTACCGTCCAAGGCGATGGCGGCGGGATGGCTGGGAATGGACCAGAAGGGGCGCCAGGCACATCGGGGGGCGCCTTCGGGAAGGCGGGGCTCGCCGGAAAGCAGGCTCAGCCGGGCTCGGCCGGGGGCGGCGCTAGCACGGGAGAGCCCGGTGCTGAAGCCGGCGGCGGCGGTGGTGGTGGCAGGTATGGTGCCGCGGGCTCAACGTTTGCCGGTGGAGCTGCCGGGAGCGCTGCCGGAGGCGCCGCTGGCGGAGCGGCCAATGGTGCGGCAAGCGGTGCGGCAAGCAGCGCGACATCGGGCGGGGCCGGATCGGGCAACCTCGGCCTCGGCGGCTCAGCTGGTGGAGCCAGTGGCGGAGCCGGTGGCGATGTCTCGATGCCCGGCATGCTCAGCGTCGGCGGCGGCGGAGCCGGCGGTGCCGGGGGCGGCAGTGGGTCGCTGGCCAACAGCCGCGGGGCCAACTGGGCGAGTCTTGCCACCAACGATCGTCCTGTCCCCCTCACCAGGCCGATCCGCGTCGAGTGCGGGCTCAACGAGTTTCGGATCCTCGATGACGCCGGGCGGCGGATCCAGACGCGCGTCCCGATCGATGGTGACACCGCCTCGGCAATCGATCCGTTTGTCGGCGCTCTCCACACGAAGGTGAAGGGCTGGGGGCTTGCCGGCGACCGGATGTACTGGCGACCGGAGCTCGTCCTCTCGGCAACCAACGACGGCCAGTCGCGCCGTGACGATCTCGAACGGCTCCTCGCCGACAGCGGCATCGATGTCCGCCCGCGCGACGTGAAGGAGGAGCGCGTCGAGCCGCTCCCGCCGATCCAGCGTGCATCGTACAACCTGCCCCTCAAGTGATCGCCGGACCGCGTTCATTCCGTTCGCTTTCCCCAGCCCCCTTCCGTCGCGAGACCTGACATGGCCCGCCCCAAGCCGGAAGAAATCTCGTCCGCCGGTCAGGACTCGTTCCTCGACGTCGTGACGAACATCGTCGGCATCCTCATCATCCTCGTGATGGTGGTTGGAGGCCGCGTCGGCCAGATGGGGCTCGATGCCGTCCCGAAGGCGAGCGCCAAGGCGGAGGAGCTCGAGCGTGAGCTCGGTCAGCTCGAGATCGAACTGGCCACCGCGGAGAACGGGATCTCGGAGCTGGCCACCCAGGGGCGCTCGATTCAGGCCGCCGCCGCCGGCGCCGCCGAGGCCCGGATTCATCTGGCGACAGCCGTTTCGGCGGCGAAGCTCGAGGTGGAGCTCCGCAAGCAGGATGTCGACGGTGCCCGGGTGCGGGCGGCGGAGTCAACGGCGCGGCGGAAGCAGCTCGAGGTCGAGATCGAGAAGTGCTCGCTCGAGCTCGAGGGGCTCGCCCATCTCCCCGCGACGACGAAGGAGGTCCTCGCCTATCCGACGCCGATCGGGCGCACGGTCACCGGAGACGAGCTCCATTTCCGGCTCGATGCCGGTCGGATCGCTTACATCCCGCTCACCGAGCTGTTCGAGATGGCGAAGGCGCAGACGCAGCGCAAGGGGGCGGGGATCGCCAATCTCCAAAACCGGATCGAGACGGTCGGTCCAATCCAGGGCTTCTCGCTCGACTACGTCATCGAGGCCCGCGTCGACCAGGCCCGCGGACAGGTGCTGATCCGCTCGCGCGAGTGGGTCGTTCGGCCGATGCAGGAGTACCTCGGTGAGACGCCGGAAGAGGCGCTGCGGCCCGGCTCGAAGTTCTTCCGCGTGATGGCCAACATCACGCCGGAGACGGCGGTGACGCTGTGGTGTTACCCCGACAGCTTCGAGGCCTTCCGGACCGTCCGCGAGGAGCTTCACCGCCGCGGCCTCCC
>CANGGC010000177.1 GCA_947453125.1 Planctomycetaceae bacterium
CGCCCCTGGGCGATGGCCATGTACTCGTAGCGAAGCCCCCCGAGATTGAGGGCTGGCCGAATCGGATCCCAGGTGAGATCCCGTTGGATCGCCGATGAACCCGTTTTGACGCCCCCGACATGGAGTACGAGCGGAAGCTCGTTCCCAGGCGGGATCAGCGCCTCCGGGGGGGCGGCAGGAATGGCGTTTCGGGGCACGGGGGCCGGCACCGGAGTCGCCGATGGGGGGGGCTGCGGGGCGGCAGCCGGCCAGACCTGCCGGGGTGGGGCCTGCGGCTGGCGGGATGCCCCAAACACCTCGCGGGCAAGCATCACGGCGCTGCCGACGGCGGCAAGACCCGCGAGCGTGGCGAGCGTCCACAGCGGCACGATCCGCTGCGGAGCGACGACGTCACGGTCCTCGGCCGTCTCCGCCAGATCGACAGGCTCGAGCCCCGCGGCCCGCCGCGTGCGTTCGATGTGGGCCTGCTGGCGACCGAGGAAACGGCCTTCGATCTGTCGTTGCCGGATGGCGTACTTCGGCGCGATCAGCGCCATGCCGACCAGCGCCATCACCGAGAACAGGCATCCCCAGAACCACGGGGAGTCGGTGGCACGAAATGGGGGGGACGGCATGGCCACGCTCCGGTCGGTCGCCGGGCACCGGGGTGGATCCCACCGGTGCCCGGCCGACCTGCTTGTTTGACGTCGAGCAAACCGAGCCTCGATCAGGCGATGCCGGGCCAACGGGCGCGGACGTCGGGGCCGGCGTAGACGGCGCCGTCACCGAGGCTCTCCTGGATGCGGAGGAGCTGGTTGTACTTCGCCACCCGATCGCTCCGCGATGCCGAGCCGGTCTTGATCTGGCCGGTGCCAAGGCCGACGGCGAGGTCGGCGATCGTGGCATCTTCCGTCTCGCCGCTGCGATGGCTGGCGATCGACGTGTAGCCGGCCCGGTGGGCCAGTTGCACGGCGGCCATCGTCTCGGTGAGCGTGCCGATCTGATTGACCTTCACGAGGATGCTGTTGGCGATCCCCTCGGCGATGCCGCGGCCGAGACGCTCGGAGTTGGTGACGAAGAGATCGTCGCCCACCAATTGCACCTTCGATCCGAGCTTCTCGCTGATCAGCTTCCAGCCCTTCCAGTCGTCTTCCGAGCAGCCGTCCTCGATCGACATGATCGGATAGCGGCCGGCGAGGCTGGCGAAGAAGTCGACCATGCCGGCGGAGTCGAGCTTCTTCCCCTCGATCGTGTAGGTCCCGGTCTTCGCGTCGAACAGCTCGGTGGCGGCAACGTCGAGGGCGATCCCGATCTCCTTGCCCGGCTCGTAGCCCGCCGCCGTGATCGCCGCGAGGATCACCTCGAGGGCCTCGGCACAGGTGCCGATGTGGGGGGCGAAGCCGCCTTCGTCACCGACGGCCGTTGAGAGCTTCTTGTCCTTGAGCACTTTCTTGAGGGCGTGGAACGTCTCGACGCCGGCGCGGAGGGCGTCGTCGAACGTGTCGAAGCCCAGGGGCATGACCATGAACTCCTGGACATCGAGCGGATTGTCGGCATGCGCGCCACCGTTGATGATGTTCATCATCGGTGCCGGGAGGATCCGGGCACTGGCGCCGCCGAGGTAGCGGTAGAGGGGGATTCCGCAGTGCTCCGCCGCGGCGTGGGCGACGGCCATCGACACCCCGAGGATCGCGTTGGCGCCGAGATTCTTCTTGTTCGGCGTGCCGTCGAGCTCGAGCATCCGCTCGTCGATCCCGGCCTGATCGAGGGCATCGCAGCCCTCGAGTTCGTCGGCGATCTGGGCGTTGACGTTTTCGACCGCCTCGAGAACACCCTTGCCGAGATAGACGGCCTTGTCGCCGTCACGCTTCTCCCAGGCCTCGTGGGCACCAGTGCTGGCCCCCGACGGCACGGCGGCGCGCCCGAACGCTCCGTCGGCAAGCGCCACGTCGACCTCGATGGTGGGGTTGCCGCGGCTGTCGAGGATCTGGCGGGCGTGGACGTCGACGATCGTTGACATGGAAATCCTTCTTGATCGGGGGGGAAATCGGGGGGAACGGACCGGGGCGGAATCGGCAATTGTGCCCGCCGCGGCCCCGCACGCAAGGCCGACTCCCCCGCCGGTCCCTGCCAGGCTCGGCCGCGGTCTCTCGGGTCCGATTCGTCCCGGGGGCGTCGCCGCCTGCTATCATCGGCCCCATGTTCACCGGACTCGTGGAAACCATCGGGCGGATCAGCGACGTGCGGGTCGAGTCGCCGGGGGTGCGGCTGACCGTCGTGGCGGGGGATGTCGCCGCCGACGCACCTCTGACCGCACCTCTGGGCTCGAGCATCTGCGTCAGCGGTTGCTGTCTGTCGGTGGTGGCCATCGATGGGCCGCGGCTCACCTTCCAACTCGGGCCGGAAACCCTCGCCCGGACTACGCTCGGGGGCCTCGTCCCCGGCGCGGGGGTGAATCTGGAACGCTCCCTGCGGCTTTCAGATCGGCTCGGTGGCCACCTCGTCACCGGGCACGTCGATGGGCTCGGCAAGCTCCTGTCCCGCGATGAATCGGGCGATTGGGTGACGTGTGTGTTCTCGGCGCCGGCAACGCTCCTCCGTCAGATGGCCTCCAAGGGCTCGGTGGCGATCGACGGCATCAGCCTGACGCTCGTCGATGTCGAGGCGGAACGATTCAGCGTCGCCCTCATCCCCCACACCCTCGCCGTCACCACCCTGGGATCGCTTGCGGTCGGCGGGAGCGTCAATCTCGAGACCGATCTCGTGGCCAAGTATGTTGCCCGCTGGTTGGAAGGGGCCCCATGAGCCGACGTGATGGCACACGGGGGCGGCCCGAGGGCCGCCCTGCCTGGTCGAAGCCGCCGGAGGCCCCCCCTGCCGCGCCGATGACCCGCGCCTCCCGACAGACGACCGCCTATCTGAAGCGGTTGTTCGAGCAGGTCGGTTTCGGGATCGACGCCTCGAAGGGGCAAAACTTCCTCGTCGATCTCAATCTCGTCGATGTCGTCGTCCGCGAGGCGGGGATCGGGCCGGCGGATGTTGTCCTCGAAGTGGGGTGCGGCACCGGCGTGCTCACCGAACGCCTGGCCGCGGCGGCGGGGCGCGTCGTCACCGCCGAGATCGATCCCCGGCTCGCCCAGTTGGCCCGCGATCGCCTTATCGAGGCCGACAATGTCGAACTCGTCGAGGGGGACGCGCTGGCCTCGAAGCACGTGATGGCGCCGGCGCTCCTCGCGGCCGTTGATGCCGCCGTCGCAGCCTCCCCCGGGGGGGCCCTGCGGCTGGTCGCCAATCTTCCCTACTGCGTCGCCACGCCGGTGATCTCGAATCTCCTTGCCCTTCCCCGTCCGTTCGCATCGGCCACTGTCACGGTGCAACGCGAGATGGCGGAGCGGATGTCGGCCCATGCCGGCGACTCCAGCTACAACGCGCTCTCGGTCTGGATCGGTTCCCAGGCCGACGCGGAGATCGTCCGCATCCTCCCGCCGAGCGTTTTCTGGCCGCGGCCGAAGGTCGACTCCGCGATCGTGCGGATCGTCGTCGATGCCCAGCGCCGCGCGACGATCCCCGATCCGGCACGGTTTCACCGCTTCATCCGCGATCTCTTCTGCCACCGTCGCAAACTGCTCCGCGGCGTCCTTGTACGGATTGCCGGGGGGAAGCGAGAATCGGGCGTTCGCGAAGGGGTCGAAGCGCTGTTCACCACCCTCGGCCTCGGGCCTGATGCCCGCGCCGAGGAGATTCCCCCCGCCGGCCTCATTCGGTTGGAGAGCGAGTTCCATGCCCGGTTCGGTGGCTGATCCCGCACTCCGACGATCACCCCGAACCGATCCGCACCCGGGAGAATCACCATGGCGGCGAAGTACATCGAGATGAACGGCCGGGCGCTGATGAGCCTCCTCGAGCCTGATGAGGTGTCGCCCGAGGCCCTCCGTCGCGCCGGGCTCACCGACACCTGTTTGGTGCGTGTCAACCTCCAGGGGGACATCGAAGTCCGTCGGCACGATCGCTGGGACGTCATTGGCGGATTGACCGGCAAGTTCGGACCGCGCGTCGAATCTGCCAGCGGCCGGACCTGGGCCTCCTGAGCGTTTGAGTGGCGGCCCGAACGGGGGCGGAGAGGCGACGACGGGCCCACCCGCGGCCGCAGACTCCCCGGGTGGGTGGTGCCACGGGGCCGCAGAGTTTGCGTGGCCCCCGGAACAGGGACGCTTTGACGCTCCCCCTTGCCGACTGGCGAAGGGCTGTCGGTCGCGGGGCCGGCGGAACACCGTCCGGAAGCTCCCGGTGGTCCGGAACTTCCGGTTGTCTGGCACCCACGGGTAGACTCTGTTGCAGGTCCGGGAAACCTGCCGAAATCCCAGAAGTCCCGGGGGGAATCCCGGGTTTCCCAAGCACGGTCGCCGTGCCGGCTGCCGCCAGGCGCCGCGCCGGTGAGTCCCTCAAGGACAGTAGGTGGGCGGAGGTCCCACGGCACGTGAATCCCAATCCCAACACCGAAGCGTCGTTCGCCGAAACGATCGTCGACCTGCTGCGGCAACGGTCGGCCTACCGCCCCCATGACCGGGCGTTCACGTTCCTCGTCGACGGCGAGCAAGACGAGCTCAACATCACCTACGCCGAGCTCGACCGGAAGGCCAGGACGCTCGGCGCCTGGCTCCAGGCTTCGGGGATGACCGGAAAGCGCGTCCTCCTCCTTTTTCCCTCGGGGCTCGACTTCATCGCTGCGTTTCTCGGCTGCCTCTACGGCGGTGCGATCGCGGTCCCGGCGTACCCGCCGCGCAAGAATCGGTCGGTTGAGCGGATCGAGGCGATCGCCCGCGACGCCGATGCCTCCGTTGCCCTCACGACCCGCGACGTCCTCGATCGCTTCGAAGGCCTGCGGGCCGCAGCGCCGAGCCTCGGGAAGATCCTCTGGAAGGTCGATGCTGAGCTCGAGTCCGACTGGGCTGAGCGGTGGGAGCGGCCCGACATCGACGGGGAGACGCTGGCGTTTCTGCAGTACACGAGCGGGTCGACGGGGACGCCGAAGGGGGTGATGCTGTCGCACGCCAACCTCCTCCACAACTCCCTGCGGATCATGCAGGCGTTCGAGATCACCCGGTCGCAATCGGGGGTCTTCTGGCTGCCGAGCTTCCATGACATGGGGCTCATCGGCGGCATCCTCGTGCCGCTCTACGGCGGGAAGTTCAACGTCCTCATGTCGCCGGTGGCGTTCCTCCAGAAGCCGCTCCGTTGGCTCGAGGCGATCTCGAAATACCGGGCCACGATCAGCGGCGGGCCGAACTTCGCCTACGAGCTGTGCGTGCGGAAGATCACCCCGGAGCAACGCCGCTCGCTCGATCTCTCCAGCTGGTCGCTGGCCTTCAACGGTGCCGAGCCGGTCCGCCCTGAGACGATCGATGCCTTCTCCGAGGCGTTCGCGCCGTGCGGGTTCCGCCGCGAGGCGTTCTTCCCCTGCTACGGCCTCGCCGAGAGCACGCTCATGGTGACCGGCGGGATGAAGTTCGAGCCGCCGGTGATCCGCACGTTCGACGCCACGTCGATCGAGACCGGATCGGCGGTCGTCCGCACCGGCTTCGCTCCAGGGACACGCCGGCTCGTCGGCAGCGGCCGTGAGCTGGACGGTCAGGATGTCCGGATCGTCGACCCGCACACGAACGAAGCCCTGCCGCCGGGGATGATCGGCGAGATCTGGGTGAGCGGGCCGAGTGTGGCCCAGGGCTACTGGAACCGCGGAGACGAGACGCAGGCGACGTTCGGCGCCATGCTCGCCCGGCCCGACTCCGGATCGGAGCGGCAGTCGCTCAAGACCTGGCAGCCCAACCCCGGCCCCTACCTCCGTACCGGGGATCTCGGGTTCTTCGACAACGGCGAACTGTTCGTCACCGGACGGCTCAAGGACCTGATCATCATCCGCGGTCGCAACCATTACCCGCAGGACATCGAGCAGACGGTCGAGACGGCCGGGTCGCTGATCCGCGCCGGTTCGGTGGCGGCCTTCTCCGTCGACGTCGAGGGGCGTGAGCGCGTCGTCGTCGTTGCCGAGCTCGAGCGTGGCAAACGCGACAGCGAGGAGATGACGGAGGCGTTCGACAAGATCCGCCGCCAGCTCGCCATCGAGCACGAGATCGCCTTGGAGGGGATCGTGCTCGTTCGCCCCAACAGCGACCCGAAGACGTCGAGCGGCAAGATCAAGCGTCATGCCTGCAATCGGCCGTTCCTC
>CANGGC010000178.1 GCA_947453125.1 Planctomycetaceae bacterium
AGCCGCGGCGGTGGGCCGGGGGGCTGCGGACTTTCGTAGGGGATCTCGTTGGCCCCGGAGTCGACGAGCGTCGTGATCGTTTCCGCCTTCGGCCGGGCGCTGGGGGCCGAGCTGCCTGCGTCGGCTGCGTCGGATGGTGGCGCGACGGCCCCCTCCCCATCGACGGCAGTGCCTCCAGCGGCGTCGGTCGCTTCGCCCGCGGTCGTTGTTGATTTCGGCGCGGCGTCTTCCGTTGTTGGCGCGGACGGGGGAGCCTTCTTGGCGGCTGGTCGGAGGATAACGACCGCGCCGACGATCGAGGCTGCCAGGAATCCGAGGCCGCCGAGGGCCGGGAGGAGCCAGCGGGGGCGCGGAGGCTTCGGCTTTGCCCGCGTGGCCGGTGAGGCGGTGTCGACGATGGCGATCGCCGCGGGGGTGTCGGTGGCGGGGACCGCGTCGGCCGGCCCGGAGCCGGGCGTGATCATCTCGCGCTGGTCGGGGAGCGTGCCCGACACCGGGGGCTGGCCGAGGCAGGTGGCGATCGCGTCGGCCGCCTCGGCGGCGGTCGGATAACGATCGGCGGGATTGGGCGCGGTGAGGTAGGAGACGAGCGTCGCCACCTCGACGGGCACCTTCGTGGTTGAAAGGGGCGTTGGTCCCTGACCGGCCGCGACTTGGGAGAGCGTCTTTTGGGGATCCCCCTGCCAGCCCGGAGGCCCGCCAGAGAGGAGCGCGTGGAAGAGGCAGCCGATTGCATAGACATCGGCGGAGGTCGTGGAGACCCGCCCGCTCTTGAGGAGCTCCGGAGCGAGGAACGCGGCCCGCGTGCCGAGCCGTGTCACCCCCTCGGGCGTATCGATCTCCAGGCGCGCCGGCACAACGTGCGGATCGGCGACGAGGGGGAACTGGAGGAGCCGGATGGGGCCCTCGGTCTCCTTCGAGCCGGTGTCGGGAGTGGCGCGGCGGACGCTGTCGAGCGAGATCGCACTATGAACGACGCCGAGCCGGTGGAGCTCCGCCACGGCCCGGGCGACGGTGAGCACGATCGCTCCAGCCTCGGCGACCGGGATCGCACCGCGTTTGGAAAGCTCGTCGGCCAAGGGGGCACCGATGACGTCGTCAGCGAGGACGAATCGCTGCGATCCCGCCTTCTCCAGCGCCCAGGTCTTCGTGAGGGTCGGGTCTTTCGCCTCGGTGACGGCCTTCGTCCGCTTGAGGATGTCAGACCACACCTCGGGTTGCTGGCAGTATTTGTTGTTGAGGGCCGAGATGCCGACGAGCCGACCGGAGGGCTCGTGGCGGGCCCGGAACACCGTCCCGCCGCGACCGGTGTCGAAGCGGTCGAGGAGCCGGTAATCGCCGAGGAAGAACGGCCCCTTCTCCCCGCGCAGCAGCCGCTTGGCCTGCCATTCGGAGATCACGTTCCGCTTCACGAGCCAGCGGGCGACCAGTTCGGTGGCGCTGGTCGCCGAGGCGCCGGGCGGGAACGGCAGCCCTTCGAACTCCCGGCGGAGCTTGTCGAGGGACGCCGCCTCGGCGAGCTTCGATTCGGTGAGAAGCGTCCAAAACTGATCGGGGCTCGGCGTCGCCATGGGGGAAATCCTCTCTCCTGGGATGGATCAATCGTATCCGGTCCCGCTTCTGCCGCCATCGCCCGCCGGCTCGGGGCGAGGGAAGAACGCGTTGCCCCCGGTCGATCCCCACACGGATCGTTTATGATCGCCCCCAAACCAGGAGGCCCTCCATGTCTGCCGACGCTCCCCGCATCTATTTCCAACGTGCCGCTGATCAGCTCGACCTCTCCGACGCGATGCGGCGGCTGCTCCTCACGGCGAAGCGGGAGGTCCAGGTGCAGATCCCGGTCGAACTCGACTCCGGCGAGGTGGCCACGTTCATCGGCTACCGCGTCCAGCACAACAACGCCCGCGGTCCGATGAAGGGGGGCCTGCGCTACCACCCGCAGGTCGATCTCGACGAGGTCCGGGGGCTGGCGGCCCTCATGACCTGGAAGACGGCCGTCGTGAACATCCCCTATGGCGGTGCCAAGGGGGGAATCGCCCTCGATCCGAAGCTCTGCTCCACCCGCGAGCTCGAGCGGATCACGCGTCGCTTCGTCGATTCGATCCACGATCTGTTCGGCCCCGACGTCGACATCCCTGCCCCCGACATGGGGACGACCGCCGACATGATGGCCTGGATCATGAACCAGTACGGCAAGTACCACGGCTTCTCCCCCGCCTGCGTGACCGGCAAACCGGTCGATTATCACGGCCTCCCTGGCCGCGATGAGGCGACCGGCCGCGGCGTCGGGGGGCTGACGCTCAAGATCCTCTCGCGGACCGGCAGGAAGTTCCCCGGGACGCGGATCGCGCTGCAGGGCTTCGGGAATGTCGGCACCTTCACCGCCCGATTCCTCCACGACGCCGAATGCCGCTTTATCGCCATCAGTGATGCCGGGGGGGCCTACACCCGAGCCGACGGCCTCGACGTCCCCGGCATGCTCAAGTACGCCCTGGCCCACGGCGGCCGGCTCGACGGCTACACCGAGGCCGACAGGATCAGCGGCGCCGAGCTCCTTGCCGCCGACTGCGACGTCCTCATCCCGGCGGCGCTGGGGGGCGTCCTCACCGCCGCCAACGCCGCCACGGTCAAGGCCCCGATCATCGTCGAGGCGGCCAACGCCCCGGTCACTCCCGACGCCGACGCCGTCTTCGATGCCGCCGGTGTCGTCGTTCTCCCCGACATCCTTGCCAACGCCGGCGGCGTGACGGCGAGCTGGTTTGAATGGGTGCAGAATCGGCAGCATTACCAGTGGGGGATCAACCGCGTCCGGCAGGAGCTCGATCAGATCTTGGGCGCTGCCTTCGAGCAGGTGTGGCAGCTGGCCCAGGAGCGGAAAGTGTCGCTCCGCACCGCGGCCTACATGCTCGGCGTGGGACGAGTCGGCAAGGCGACCGTCCTCGGCGGGCTGGGGTGAGCGACGGCTCCATCCCCTTTCTCCCCTTTCGATACAAACGAACGCGGCCCGCCGGTTGAACCCGGCGGGCCGCTGCGTTGCGTGCCTGACGTGAGTGCCTACCAGGCCTGAGATCAGGGGGTGGGAAGGAGGATCGTGCCGTTCTCGCCGACCTTCGCCGTGCCCGCCTTGCCGTCGATCGTGTAGTCGATCGAAAGATGCTTCTCGGCACCGGGGGCCGGATCGCCGCCGAAGACTTTGTTGAAGTTGTCCCCCGGGATGAAGATCAGCGCCAGGCTGCCGGCATTCTTGCGGACGACGTCGGTGACATCCTTCTGCCGATCGCCAGAGCCGTAGCTCGCCTTGACGATCTCGAGCTTTACCTTCTCCAGGCCCAGCCCCTTGGCAAGCGTATAGGCCTCGGCCGATTCCTCGGGGAGCTTCTTGACGATCGCCGCGGCGGCGATCCGGGCCTCGGGCTTGATCTCTTCCTCGGCGCCGGCCTTGGCGGCGAGCTTGAGCATCTCGATGTCGGGGTAGCGGCGGGCCACCTCGAGGACGAGCTTCCGCTCGGCCGGCGTCTTCGCGGCAGCAAAGGCCTCAACGGCCATCTTCGCCCGCTCCGCCTGCTCGAGCTTGAACTGCCGCGCGATGCGGATGAATCCGCGGATCGCCCGGCCGCGGTACTTGTCTTCGGCGAGCGACTTGGAGAGGTCGAGGAGCACAGGCGCCGCATCGGCCGTCATCCATTCACCGAGGAGCCGGCTGGCGACGTCCTTCTGGGCGTCGTCGCCGTTCTTCGCCGCGGCGGCGACGGCAGCGAGGGCCTTCGTCCCGCCGACCTGGCCGAGGGTCTCGAGGAGCACCTGCTTGGCGGGGGCCGGCGCCTGGGCCAGCGGCCCGGTGACGGCGGCGGCACAGGCTTCACGGTCGGGCATGCGGATCGCTGCGGTGAGGAGGGCCTTTCTGGCATTGGCGGCGTCGGCCTCGTCGCGGGGCTTCACGACCTGAGTCACGAGCACTGGCAGCCGTTCGACGTCGACGATGTTGCCCAGAGCCGCCAGGGCCGCCGCCCGCGTGGCCGGATCGGCCGAATCGACGGCGGCGAGGGCCGGAGGGATGGCGTCGATGCGGCGCTGGCCGACGAGCTCGAGGAGCATCGGTAGCAGCTTGCCCGACGCGGCCGGGAGCCGCTTCTTGATCTCGGCGTCGACCTCGGCGCCGGAGAGGCTCGAGATCGAGGCGGTGGCCGCCTTGGCGAGATCGGCATCGGCATCGGCTGCCCCTTCGAGAAGGACGGCAAGCGCCGAGGCATTCCCTGCGGCCCCGAGCGACTCGAGCGCCGCAAGCCTCGTCTCCTTGCTCCCCTTCGCCGCGGCGGCGACGAGCGCCTCGACGGCCGCCGGGCTCTTCCGGTCAGCCAGCGCCCGGAGGACGAGGGCGGCACGGCTGGCAGGGAGCTTGGGGAGCTCGGCCACGAGGGCCGTGTCGCACTTCCCCGGCTTGACCTCGCGGGCGGTCGAGAGGCCGAGGCGGAAGACCGACTGCTCCGGAGACTGGAGCTGCTCGACGAGGAGCGCGGCGCCGTCGTCGCCGCGGGCGAGGATCGCACCGCGGGTCGCTTCGAGCTTCCGCTGCGCCGGCACCGGAGCCTTGCGAACCTCGTCGAACAGGGCGACCGCGTCGCTCCCCTTGCCGGCGGCCACAAGTCCCTCGGCAGCGAGGATACAGCCCTCGGCAACCGCTGACTGGAGAGCACCATTGGCCCGCGGCAGCGCGGCCTTCAGCGCCGAGATCGCCGGGAGCGTGCCGACGTGGCCGAGGGCGACGGCCGCCGCGGAGGCGACTTCCGGATCGCGGTCGCCGAGGCGCTGGGTGAGGATCTGGAGGGCGCCGGCATCCTTGCGGACGCCGATCGTGTTGAGCGTGCCAACGAGGAGGTTGCCGGAGAGCGTCGCGGCGGCGGCCCGCAGGGCCCCGTCGGCTTCCGGTCCGGGGATCGCCTCCAGACCCGTGCGCGCCCAGGAGTGGAGCCGCTCGTTGTCGAGGAGTTTGGCGAGATCGGGGACGGCATCGGCGGAGCCGTAGATCGCCAGATGTTTGCAGGCGAGGGCCTTGTCGGCCTCGGCTGCATCGCTGCGGAGGACGGCGAGGGCCGCCTTTTCCTTGTCATTGCGACCATCGGCGGCGCGGGATGCGCCGCCAAGGAGAGCCGCCGTCACAAGCGCGGCGAGAGCGACAGGGCGGAAGAGGGAGTGGAGCTTCATGGAGGAATCCTGATCGGGAGGGTGTGGGATGTGGGGGACGCGGCAGGCAAAGCGAGGACGGATCAGATCCGCCACGGCTCGCGGAGCGCCTCCGAACGGAGCCGGTTGGCCTCGACGTCGTCGACGAACGCATTGGTCGCGTTGTCGAACTTCACCGGCCGCCCGAGGAACAGGGCGACGTTGGCGGCATGGCAGGCGATGTGGGCATTGCAGGCCGCATCGGCATTCCCCTTCGGCTTGCCACGCGTCTTCACGCAGTCGAGGAAGTCGCGGACATGGAACGTCGCCGGGTAGCCTCCGATTTCCTCGACGGTTCGCCCGGCAAGGAGCTCCGGGGACGAGAGCACGAGTTTGCCGGAGTCGCCAGCCTCCACCCAGCCATCCTCCCCCTCGAAGCGGACGGGGCAGGAGCCGAGCGGGATCCAGTCCTTCTCGCGGAAGATCAGCTCCACGCCATCGTCATACTTGCAGACGATCTGGCCATCGACCGGCGGGGCATATTCGACCGGTGGCGGGCAATCGTTGACGGCCCACTGGCAGAGATCGACGCAGTGCGAGCCCCATTCGAGGACACCGCCGCCGACGAGCCCGCCCCCCTTCTCGAAGTTGAAGCCGTCGAGAAGCTTGGCGTTGAACGGTCGCCAGGCCGCCGGGCCGAGGTACATGTTCCAGTCGACAACTTCCTTCGGCGGCTCGTTCTCCGCCGGCAGCCAGCCGCTGGTGCTCGCCGTCATTCCGGCCGGATGGGCGAAGACGCGCTTCATCTTTCCGAGGCGGCCGGTGCGGGCCAGCTCGCAGGCGAAGGCGAAGTGGGGGAGGTTGCGGCGCTGCGTGCCGGCCTGGAAGACGCGGCCGGTGCGGCGGATCGTGTCGCGGAGGAGGAGGCTCTGATCGATGTTCTTCGAGCAGGGCTTCTCGCAGTAGATGTCCTTGCCGGCCTTCGCCGCGTAGACGCTCGCGGTGGTGTGCCAGTTGGGGCCGGTGGCGATGAGGACGGCGTC
>CANGGC010000179.1 GCA_947453125.1 Planctomycetaceae bacterium
CTGCGTGAACTTCGTCACTCCATGGCCGTATTCGACTTCCTTGTGGCGGGTGCGAAGATCCTTCCACTCGTCGTCGGTGCCCTCGGCGACGACGGTGTAGTAGAGGGCCCGGCCGTCGGCGGAGAGCTCGGCGCGGCCGATTCCATCCTTGACGCGGGTCACGGCCATGAGCCCCGAGCCGTCGGCCGCAATCCGCCACACCTGCGACTTGCCGTCGTGGGGCGGGGCATCGTCACCGGGGCGGCGGACGTTGGCCGTGAAGTAAAGAAACGTGCCATCCGGGCTCCACTGCGGCGCGGCCTCCTCGGCCCGGTCAAACGTCAGCCTCTGCCGGGCCTTCGTGGCCACGTTGACGATCCACAGGTCGGCATTCCGCGTGGCGTCGGCGCCTTCCCAACGCTGCTCGATGTAGGCGACGGTGGCACCGTCAGGGGAGACGGCGAGCGCGGAAGGGGTGCCAAGCGTGAAGTAATCGTCGACGTCGATCTCGTGGGTGCGGGCAGGCTCCTGGGCGAACGCTGGGGCAGGGCCTGAGGCAATCGTTGCGGCTACGAGAACGAAGCAGATGGCTCGCAGGCAGGTCACGAAAGCGTCTCCGGCGGAAGGGATGGGAATCGCCGCGATCATACGGCCGCCGGGCCCTCGGCCGCGACAACTGGCTAGCCCGCAAACCGGCTCGGGGCGAGGAAACCGATCGGCTGCGACGTCGAGCCGTCGAGGGCGAGGTCGGCGAGGATGGAGCCGACGACGCTTGCAAACTTGAAGCCATGCCCCGAAAAACCGGCCGCGATCGCCACGCGTGACTGCTCCGGATGAAGCCCGATGAGGAAGTGGGCGTCGGGGGTCATCGTGTAGAGGCAGGCGGCATGGTGGACGAGGTCGCTGCCGAGGGCCGGGAGCCGGGCCCGTGCCACCGCTGCCACGCGCGCAGCTTCGGCCCGGTCGAGCGATCGATCGAGCGTTAGCGGATCGGCGACGGGAGTGCCGCCGGTGTGCTCGGCGATCTTCACGCCGAGGTCATCGAGCGAGGGAAAGCCGTAATAAAAGCCGGCAGGGGTGTCGAACGCGAAGCAGGGCAGGCCCCTCCCAGGCTCGGGCCCTGCCGCGAATGCCGCGCGGTGCTCCGCCGGGGGGCGATACCAGCAGAGGGTTTTCTTGAGCACCTCGAGCTTCACCGACGGGATCTCGAGGAGGTCGGCCGCCCACGCGCCGGGCGCAATCACGAGCCGGTCGGCGTGGAACGTACCCTGGTCGGTGTCGACCGTGACGCCTCGTGCCCCGGCACGCCAGCCGTGGATGGCAACGCCCGCGTCAAAGCGGGCGCCGTGGCGTGTGGCGACCTCGGCGTGGGCCCGGACACATTCCTCTACGAGGAGGTAGCCGGCCGCCGGCTCCCAGACGGCGACCCAGTCGTCGTCGAGCGCGAAGGTCGGCCAGCGCTTGTGCGCCTCACTGGCCGCGAGCCGCTCGATCGGGAGGCGATGGATGGCGGCGGCGTGGAGGGCGCCGGCGACTGCCTCGCCGGTCTCTGGCCCCGCCAGCAGGAGCCCCGACTGGAACAGGAGCCTCGTCCCCGTCGCCTCTTCGAGCCCGCGCCACAGACGGTAGGCCTCGAGGAGGAGCGGCACGTAATCGGGATGCTCGAAGTAGGCCTGGCGGATGAGCCGAGTCTGGCCGTGGGAGCTACCCCGGTCGTGGGCGATCTGAAACCGATCGAGGCCGATCACCGTCGCACCGCGGGCGGCGAGGTGCGCACAGGCGGCTGTCCCCATCCCGCCGGTGCCGAGGACGATCACGTCGGCGGAGGTGGCCGTGGCGGTCGGCATGACGGTGTTCCGTGCGGGGGACAAACGCCTGCTAAGGCCCACCGGCTCGACCGAGGCTCACTCGGCGCCGGCGCCGACCGGCTCCGGGGGAGCCTCCTCCTCGATGGCCGGCTCCGCGGCTTCCTTCTCGGTGGCCGCGGGCTCGGTAACCGTGGGCGCGGTGGCGGGCGTCTCGTCGGGGGCATGGTTGTGGCCCGCGCCAGTCCAAAGTGACGCCCCGACGAACATCCATCCTTCCGGGATCGTCTGCATCGTCATTCCGGCCGTGCCGAAGTAGTGGCGGATGGCCTCAAACTCCGGAAGCGTCGTCCCGTCGACTCGCGGGGTCCGCGGCTCCTTCGATTTTTTGCTCCCGAGACCAGCCCCGGGGTTGTCGCGGGCGGTGAGGAGGGCATTGGCGAGCCGGCCGGCGAGGCTCTTGTTCTCGGGGCCCTTGCCGGCGCGGAGGAGCTCGTAGGTCGGCTGCACCATCTGTTCGGTGCGGGCGAAGGTGCGGAGGGCAACATCCCCTGGGAGGAGGCCCTTGAGTTGTTCGACCGACTCGTTGTAGTCGGCTTCTTCGGCAAACGGCGGAGACTTCCCTTCGAGCACCCTCTGGAGAATGTCGAGGTGAGAGGCGATGAGGATCTGGCCATGGGCCACGGCCACGGCCGCATTCGGAAAGGGGGCGTCGTCTGGATCGCCACCGAGGGAGCCGCGGGGGCGGTCGTCGTCCCCGTCGTCGCGGGCCCGCACCCGCGTGGAACGGGCGGCCTTCCCAGGCTCGTCGGGCACCGTCTCCCAGATCACGTGCCCACCGAAGTCAATTTTTCTCGTCTTGGCCTCGGTCGACATGCTCCGCGCGATCGTCGCGGCGACCTTCTCCGGATCATCGGCCTCCAAAGCGATGAGCATCCGCTCGCAATCGGGGCCGAAGGGGAGGACATGGTCGCCGGTGATCATGACGGCGCCGCCGAGATGGCGGATGAGGTCGTTCTCGACGTCGATCTGCGGCCCGTCGGGATCGTCTTTCAGGCTCGAGATCACGTCGTCAAAGACCCCCGGCTCGCCGACGATGTCGTCGACGAGCGGCTCGAGGGCCCGGAACACCTTGGGAAGATCCCATTGGAGGCCGAGCCAACTGGCGGCATCCCCCGGTACCCAGGGCGCGGGGGCGAGCGACGTCGCATTGGGAAACTCGAGGATCCGAGCGGCCTTCTCGTAGCGTTCCTTCCCGCCGGCCACGGTTGGCGGCGCGTAGATGAGGGTGTTGTGGCGGAGATCGACGTTCCCCTCGCCGAAGAAGACGACGCCACCGGCCCCCTTGATGCAGTCGAAGCCGTTGCGACGCGCCATCTCGACGAAGTCGGTCGGCTTCCGCTTCGAGGCCTTCTTCGGCGCCGGCCGGCTCTTCTGCTGGGCTTGGAAGAGGGCGAGGGGATCGATGTACCACCGCCCCGTCGCCACGCCGGCGGGAACGGTCTCGCCACATTTGCGCGCCACGACTTGGAAGGCTTCGAGCGACGCCAGCGAATCCTGTCGCGGCTTGGAGAGCGCCGGGAGGAGGGCGGCGACGATCTCAGCGCTCGTCCCGGCGACGATCGCACCGGGCTGCGTGGCATAGGCGATCCGGCGCGGGGCGGCCGGCTCGGTGGCCGCAGGTTGCCCCTCGCGGGGCGGGAGCGGCGGAAGTTCGTAGGCCGTGATCCCCTCAGGGGCGGCGAGTTTCTTGCCGCCACGATCGGCGAGCCGTTTGAAGACCGTCTCCAGGAGCGCGGGGACGGCGTCGTCATGGCCACTGGTGTCGACGAGGAGCAGCCCGGCAAGCGAGCCATCGGCCTGTTCTACCGCTGCCACCGCCGACTCGCCGCCGCTGACACCCGACAGTTCCTTCGGGGTGATCCCGAAACCCATCCGGTCGCCGGCGATGCTCGACCGCTGCTCGTCGAGGGCGTCGTAAAACTTCTGCAACAACGGCTCATCGAAGAGTTTCCCCAGCGCGGAGCGGTCGAAGCGTTCGCGGAGGGCGGTGGCGTCGGGAGCGCTCACCCAGGCCCGCGTCGTCGCCGGGAGCACCTGCTCGCTGGGGGCAAACCCAGCCGCGGCCGCCGACGATGCAGCGAGAAAGAGCCCGAGCGTCGAGCCGAAGGCCCATGCCCCCACGGCCGACCGTGCCGGAAGATCTCCGGTCGTGAGCCCGCGGCCCGATTCCGTTCGCACCACCACCGGCGTCCATGCCGCAACCATCCGCCTGCGTCCAGCCACGTGATCCCTCGCGTGTTCGGTGGAGCCAACTCCCGTGCCTGCGCTGACGATCCCCCGCGGGACGATTCCAGGCAGGTTCCCCGAGAGGGGCCTGAGAAGAGAGATAAAATAACCGCTGGTGTGGGTTTCGGCCACAGCAGCAAGGCTTCTCCGCGGCCAGTGCCGCAATCAGGGGAGAACTCGACGAAAGCCCGGGGCGAGTTGGCGCCACGCCATCGCCTCCTCGAGATCCCACGACACCGAGAGAACGTCCTCCTCGCGAAACATGTCGCCGATGAGTTGCACGCCGATCGGCAGGCCCTGTGGAGAAAGCCCGGCGGGGATGCTCGCCGCCGGCAGCCCGACGAGATTGACGACGGCGGTGAAGGCGGCGAGCTTGGCGGCCTCGGCAAAGGCGTCGTTCGGCGGGAGCGTGGCCCAGGCTCCGATCCGTGGCGGTCCGACGGCGACGGTGGGGGTGAGCCAGAGATCGGCCGTCCCGAACACCGGCGCGAAGCGGTTGATGAGCCGGTCTTCGAGCGCGTCGACTTCCGCGCGCTTGAGCCCCCGGGCCCCGTCGCGGAGCCAAGCAGTCACCGGCTGCGCCCGCCGCCAGCGCATCAGCGGGATGCCGCCGATGAGCCGCTGCCAGATCGGAAGAAACTCCCCGAAATCGCTCTCCGGAAGGCGCGCTTCCTCGACCGCGTGCCCCATCCGCTCGAGGATCCGGGCGGTGTGACGGACCGCGGTGAGCACATCCGGATCGGTCGGCACCATCCCGGTCGACTCGACGACTTTGATGCGAAAGCGTTTGGGCGACGCGCGACGAGCGGCAAATGGCTGTGACGGCGGCGGGGCCCAGTGGGGCCAGCCGGTGTCGATCCCCGCCATCACGTCGAGGAGGGCCGCGGCATCGGCCACCGTCCTGGCCATCGGCCCCGAGGTGTAGAGAATCCGCCGATCGGGAAAGCGGAACTGGTTCACGACCCGGCCACGCGAGGGCTTGAGGCCATAGAGGCCGCAGAAGGATGACGGGATGCGGATCGATCCGGCGCCGTCGGAGCCCTGCGCGATCGGCAGCATTCCCGCCGCCACCGCCGCCGCCGATCCGCCACTGGAGCCGCCGGCGGTGTGGTCGAGGCTCCAGGGATTGCGGGTCGGCGGATGGATGTCGGTCTCGATGACCGGCATGGCGCCCAGCTCGCTTGTCGCAAGCTTGCCGAGAATCACGAAGCCGGCCCGGCGGAGGGGGCCGACATTGGCATCGTCGAAGGGGAGGATGATCGACGGCATGCCGCGCGAGCCGAAGCGCGTGCGGCTGAAGCGGACGACGTTGAGATCCTTGATCCCGATCGGCACGCCATGGAACGGCGGGAGGGCATCGCGGTGGCGGAGCCGCTCCCGATCCTTCCGCCGCGCCACCTTCACCGCGTCGTCGAACACCGTCACGAAGGCCGAGAGCGACGGGTTTTTCTCCTCGATTCGCTGGAGGTGACAGCGGACGACCTCCTCGCTCGAGATCGCCCCCTCGCGGATGAGCTTGGCAAGGACCAGGGCGGGAAGCGTATGGAGCGCCGTGGTGGCCATCGTGAAAAAGCGGGCGGAGCCCGGCGGCCGGGGGGAAAAATCGGTTCGCGGCCCGCTTAAGGATCGCGGCGCGAGAAGATCGTGCAGGCTATTCCCAGGTAGGCGACGGTGTGGAGGAGGGTGAGGCCGAGCCCCTTCTCCCAGGAGAACGAGGCGCTCTCCATGAGCGCCCGGAACGGGCCGGCGACAGCGAAGTCGCGCATCAGTTGGCGGTCGACGAGGTTGTCGAGATCCTCGGTGTGGGGGAGGAAGGCATAGACCCCTTCGGTGATCCGGCCGATCGTCGTCTGATAGAAGGGTTTCCGCCCCGGCTTGAAGCCCTCCTCGCGGCGCGGCTGCCGGCCGCGGATCGTCTCGGCGATGCTTGTCGGCCGCAGCTTGCCGACGTTCGCCTCACGGATCCGGCTCTCGACGGCGAGGTTGTTCATCTGGCCAGCGATGAACAGGATCGCCCAGTAGGCGACGGTGTGGAGGAGGGTGAGGCCGAGCCCCTTCTCCCAGGAGAACGAGGCGCTCTCCATGAGCGCCCGGAACGGGCCGGCGA
>CANGGC010000180.1 GCA_947453125.1 Planctomycetaceae bacterium
AAGGCGCTGCCGTTCATGCCACCGCCGTCGTCGAGGACGCGCCACAGGAGCTTTCCCGTAGCCTTGTCGAGCTTGCAAAAGCCTCCCCCGGCCTGGACGTAGACGGCGTCGTCGAGAACCAATGGACTCGAGACGAAGCCAAAGGCCGGGAGCTCACTCTTGAGATCCTTGACGAAGTCGACCCGCCACACTTCGGCGCCAGTCTCGGCATCGAGGCAGACAAGGAGATCGCGCATCCCGGCAACATAGATCCGCCCGCCGTCGATGGCCGGCGTGGCACGGATCCAGGAGCCGTTGCTGGCGGCAAAGAACGGCACCGTCATGTTGCCATCCCAGCCGGCCTGCCAGAGCTCCTTCCCCGTCGCCCGGTCGAGCGCCCGGACATGCTCTGTCTTGGCGTCGCGGGTCTCGGTGACGAAGACGGTCTTCTCCGTCACCAGCGGCCCGGAATAGCCCGGGCCCAGATCGGCATGCCAAAGCTGCTCGAGCCGCGACGGCTCGAGCTTGTCGGGCCAGGTGGGGCCGGCCACGGTGCCGTCCCGGGCCGCACCGCGCCACTGAAGCCAGGTCGAGCCCGCGGCGGCCCCCGGCTCCTGCGCCGGCGCCATGCGTGGCGCGAGCAGCAACGCCGCCGTCAACACGCCCCCCACAATCGCTTGCACGACCGACCGATTTGGCTGCGCCATCGCCAGTTCCCCGCTTGAGTTGAACCACCCGTGGAGCCATTCGACCCGCTGCGCCGGGAAAAATCCATCCGGCTGCGGTTCAAGGCTCACCCGGAGAGCCACGCGTCGCGGTGGGCAGCGACGAACGCATCGTCGCAGAGATCGGGCCAGGCCCGCCGCACCCGGTCGATCTCCGCGCTCTGCCCCGGGCTCAGCCCTTCCCCCGCTTCAAGGCACCAGATCCCCTCCAAAAGCCCCTGTCGGCGGAGCACCTCATGGAGGCCGGCGATGCAGCCACGAAAGCCGTTGGCGGCGTCGAAGTAGGCGCTGTTGCAGTCGGTAACGGCAACGGCGGTCGACGCGAGAGCCGCGTCGATCCGCACGGGCCGGCAGCGATCGAGGAGCGCGACGGCAGCCTGCGTGTCGACGGCCCAATGTCCAAGGAGCCCGCCAACAAACCGCAGCGACTTCCCCTCGACGTCGTACGTCGTGACGAGATCAGTCACTATTTGATCGTCGTTGCCGGTGTAGAGGCTGACGTCGTCGCGGCCCGACAGCGCCACGGCGCGGACGACGTCGAGCGTCTGGTAGCGATTGAACGGGGCGACCTTGATCGCCACCACCGCGGGGATCTCGAGAAACCCTCGCCAGAAAGCATGCGACAACACCCGTCCGCCGACCGCCGGCTGAAGATAGAAGCCGACCAGCGGAATCACTTCCGCCACAGCCCGGCAGTGATCGAGCAGCGCCGCCTCGTCGCCCGCGACCGCGGCGAGGCTGAGCAGGCCGGCGTGATAGCCGAGATCCCGCAGGAGCGCGGCTTCGCTCACGGCCTGCGCGGTCGATCCACAGATCCCGCCGATCGCCGCCACCGGCCGGCCCGCCCGGGCGATCTCCTCGGCCGCCAGTTCGAGGACCGGCCGAAAGAGGCCAACGCTTGAATCGCGGATCGCAAACTGGGTCGTGTGGACACCGACGGCCAAGCCACCGGCGCCGGCGGCGAGATAGTAGCGCGACAGGGCCCGCTGGCGGCGCTCGTCGAGCGTGCGCGCAGACGTCAGCGCGAGGGGATGGGCCGGGATCACCTGCCCGCGCGCAAGCCAGCCCCGCACGCCGCCGCTCCCGTCGAGCGCCTCAGAAAGCTCCATCGCGCACCTCGAAATGGGTCGGCCGACCGAGCGACGCTCCCCCGCGGCCAATCCAGTCGCAGACCATGGCCACCGCCTCTTCGGTCGTCGCCTCTGGGGGACCGAAGTGCCGCTCACTCACTCGCGCGTCCCACAGCCAGGCCTCGCTCCCCTCCACACCGGAATACACCGGCGCCCGCCCGAGCCGCTCGCCACACTGTTCGGCGAGCCAGCGAACTGGCACCCGCTCAACGCCGGTGACATTCAGGGCCACCGGCGGGCTTCCGGCCAGAGCGAGGCTCTGAATGGCCCGAGCACTCGCGTCGCGCTGCCAGATCAGATGGACATAGCCCATCCCAAGATCGACAGGCCTGCCTCTGGCCACGGCCCGGGCGACGTCGTGGATCACGCCATACCGCGGCTCAACGGCATAGCAGAGGCGGAAGTGGAGCAGAGGCATCCCCGACCGCGATGCCTCGTAGGCCACGATTCGCTCCCGGGCCACGCAAGCATTGGCGTATTCCCCGAGCGGCGTCAGCGGGGTCGATTCGTCGGCCCCCGGCCCCGTCACCGGGAGGAGCGGATAGACGCAGCCGGTGGAAAAGAGGACGAACCTCGACCGGCCGTAGCGCCTTGCCGCGATTGCCGGCGCGAGCGCGTTGACGGCCCAGGTGCGCTCCGGGGCGTCGGTCGTACCGAACTTCTGCCCCGTCATGTGGATCACGAGAGGGGCGTCGGGGAGCCGTCGGACGGCCTCCTCGTCCATCAGATCGCAGGCCACGGTGGCGACGCCGTGCCGCTCGAGCGCCAGCCTCGCCTGCGGATCGGAAAACCGGGAGACGGCAGTAACGCGGCGGGCCCGCCCACCGGCGGCGTCGAGACCACGGCGAACCATCCGTGAAAGCGTCGGCCCCATCTTTCCGCCAGCCCCGAGGATCACGACGTCCCCCTCGAGCCGCTGAAAAGTCTCGACGACGCCGCGCGTGGGGCGGGAGAGATGCTCCTCGAGAGCCTCGACGTCGGCGAAGGATTCGAGCATGGGGAGAGGGCGCGAGGATCGAGAGGGTAGGAGGCGCTCACCAAAGGCCCGGGAACAGGGCAACACGTTTACCCATTTCGCTCCCGGCGTTCACTCCGCAGGGGTGCATTCTTCCTCGTGTGGCTCGGCCAGTTTCCGCCGAATGTCGTCGAGTGAGGTCGCATCGACCCACTGGTGTCGCTCGATGCAGTAGTCACCCTGGCCGGTCTCGAACTGCTGGAGAAAGCGGATCATGTCCGCTCGCCCCAATCGCTGCCGCAAGGCTTCCAGCCCCTCGGTCCGGATCTGCTCAAGCGTTCGGGTCATGATTCTGCTCCTCGATCCAATGGATGGGATTCTCCACTCGCACCTTGCAGCGAGCCTGCATCGCCCGACACCGTCGAATCAGCCGATCGTCGCATGACAGCACGACATCAATCCCCAATCCCTCAGCCGCCGCCACATGCACCGCATCGGCCGCGCCGAGTCCCGCCGCGATCAAGACTTCTCCTCGGCGAAGCATCCCTGGCGTCACCTCATGGACCGCTTTCGGAAGGAGCAGCATGACGCGACCGCGCCTGACGGGATCGGTAATCGCAGCGACCTCCAGAACAGCCATTCGACTCGTGACATGCTCCCATGCTCCTGAATCGACAATCTCCAGTATGACGGACACGGCTGCGGACTCCAGCCGAATGCGCGGCTGGGATTGGTCATCGAAAAGCCGGTTGAGACACGACACATCCAGATAGATCCTCACGCCGTCGTCTCCTCGACAAATCTTCTCACCGCGTCGGTCGCTCCGTAGAGCTTGGGACAATCACTAGCCCACGAGCTCGCGGAGGACCGTTCCCGATACGTCGGTGAGGCGGAAGTCGCGGCCAGCGTAGCGGTAGGTGAGGCGCTCGTGGTCGAAGCCGAGGAGGTGGAGCATCGTGGCGTGGAGGTCGTGGACGCTCACCGGCTTCTCGACGGCCCGAAAGCCGAAGTCGTCGGTGGCGCCGTAGGCTTGCCCACCCTTGATGCCGCCGCCGGCGAGCCACACCGAGAAGCCGTAGTGGTTGTGGTCGCGACCGGCCTTCGCCTTGCCGTCGCCGCCGAGTTCCACCGTCGGCGTCCGGCCGAACTCACCGCCGAAGAGGACGAGCGTCTCGTCGAGCATCCCGCGCTCGGCGAGATCGGTGAGCAGCGCCGCCACCGGCTGATCGATCTGGCCGGCGAGCGTGCGGTGGTTCGACTCGATCTGCTCGTGGTTGTCCCACGGCTGCCCCGCCCCATGCCAGAGCTGCACGTAGCGCACGCCGCGCTCGAGGAGCCGTCGGGCAATGAGCGTCTGCCGGCCGTGGACGGTGTCGCCGTAGAGGGCCCGCATCGGCGCCGACTCGCGGGTGAGATCGAAGGCCTCGGCGGCTTCCAGCTGCATCCGGAAGGCCATCTCAAAGGAGTGGATGCGGGCATCGAGCCGGGCATCGCCGCGGGCCTCGCGGTGGGCGGCGTTGAGCTTCTGGAGCCAATCGAGCTGATGCCGCTGCACCTGGGCGCTTGCATGCGGGCTACGGATGTTCTCGATGAGCTTCTCGATCTCGGTGTGCTGCGAGTCGATCGACGTCCCCTGGAGCGTCCCGGGGAGAAAGCCCGACTGCCAGTTGTCGGGCCCCTTCACAGGATGCCCACCGGGACACATCGCCACGAAGCCGGGGAGATTCTGATTCTCGGTGCCAAGGCCGTAGAGGATCCAGCTCCCGACGCTCGGCCGCGGCTGGACGGAGTCGCCGCAATTCATGAGCATCAGGCTCGGCTCGTGGTTGGGCACCTGGGCATGCATCGAGCGGATCACCGCGAGACGGTCGGCGTGGCCCGCGAGCTTCGGGAAGATGTCGCTGATCTCGAGGCCGCTCTCGCCGTGCCTGGCAAAGCCGAAGGGGGACGGCAGCGGCGAGCCGGTCTTCCGTTCGGTGGTGAAATTGACCGGCGCGGCCTGATCGGCGTATTTGGCGAGCGCCGGCTTGGGGTCGAAGGTATCGACCTGCGACGGGCCACCGTTCAAAAAGAAATGGATCACGCGCTTCGCACGCGGGGCAAAGTGAGGAGGCTTCACCGCCAGCGGCTCGAGGAGCGGATCCCCGGCCGCCCGCGCCACGCCCCCCGTCTCCCCGAGGACACCGGCGAGCCCGAGCAAACCGAGTCCTAAGCCACTGCGGGCGAGGAGATCGCGACGAGAGAGCGGGAGTGACTGGAGATGCGTCATCGCGGCGGCTTTCCAGGGGACAATCAGTCGACGAACATCAGCTCATTCGAGAGCAGGAGCGTCTGCACGAGTTGCTCGCGCGGGGAGAGCTGCGGCGGGGGCAGAGGCGCGGCGGGCTTCCCTTCTTCCGGTGCCGGCGGAGGAAGTGGTGGCTCGGGAAGCGGCGCCGAGGCGAGGTAGGCGATCGCCCCCTCCCGCTCGTCGCTCGTCGGCGGCCGCTGATAGACCGCCTGCCAGATCCGCGGAAGCGCGGCGCCCGCCTCCTCGGCGCTTTCCTGAGGCCACAGCTTCCGCACGAGCGACCGGGCACGCTCGGCAACGAAGGGATGGTTGAGCGCGAAGAGCGACTGCTGCGGCACGGTCGTCTCCAGCCGCTTCGGCATGTGGAGATCGGGATTGGCGAAGTCAAAGACGCTCATCACCCCCGGCACGAACTGCCGATCGACGACGCAATACACACTGCGCCGATGGGGCCCAGGCCCGGCCGCGAGGACGTCGCTGCCGCGTCCGCCGCGGGCCGCCGGGTCGAGATCGCCGCTGACGATCAGGAGCGTGTCGCGAAACGGCTCCCACTCCAGCCGCCGCACCGGCATTCGCCACAGGAGTCGGTTTTCAGGATCGATCTCCTCGGCGCTCGCCGCCCCGGCAACGCGGCCCGACTGTTGCCTGTAGGTGTGGCTGGTGACGATCCGGCGGTGGAGCCGCTTGGTGCTCCAGCCATCGGCGATGAAGCCGGCGGCGAGGGCGTCGAGCAATTCCGGATGCGACGGCGGCTCGGCGCGCAAGCCGAAATCGCTCGGCGTCTCGACGAGCCCGCGGCCGAAATGCTGCCGCCACACCCGGTTGACCCAGACCCGCGCAGCGAGGGGATTGGTGGGGGCGATGATCTGTCGGGCCAGTTCCAGCCGGCCGCTGCCGTCGGCAAACGCTCCCTGATCGCCGCCGGTCGCGGCAGCCGGCAGCCGGCGCGGCACAACGTGCCCTTTGTTGGCCGGATTGCCGCGCTTGAAGATCTGCGCGTCCTGCGGCGTGCCGCGGTCAAAGAGGGCCAGCGCCTGCGGTGCCGACTCCGGCTGCGGCATCAGAAAGCGGTCGAGCTCGTTTTGGAGATTCCAAATCTG
>CANGGC010000181.1 GCA_947453125.1 Planctomycetaceae bacterium
AGTCGTTCGACGCCGATGAGTTGCGATCCTAAGCGGGGAGTGTCGGGCCGGCCCGTGGGGCAATCGGTTAGCATGGTCTCGATTTGGGGTCTGCCGATCCACCGTCCTCCGTCGGAGCCGTTCCATGCCGTCCGTCCGTCCCTGCGCACTCCTGCTGGCCTTCTTGACCGCGGCACTTCAACTCGTGGTTGCCGAGGCGGCCCCGTCTCCGTCACGCCGCGTCCTCGTCTGCGGGCCGCGGACGGCGATCGTCGAGATCTCCCCCGACCATCCCGAAGGCCAGGTGGAATGGAGCCATCCGGCGAACACGCGCGAGGGCTGGGTCCTCCCCAATGGCAACGTCCTCCTCGCGCTCTCGCGCGGGGATGGTGGGCCCGGGGGAGCGGCTGTCGAGATCGAGCGCGGGAAGGACGGCGCCGCCGATCGGGTGGTGTGGCGCTATGACGGCACCCAGGAGGAGGTCAACAGCATCCAGAAGACCGCTGAGGGGACCTACGTCCTCACCGAGGCGGGGCCGAATCCGCGCCTCCTCGAGATCGCCGCCGACGGCACGGTGAAAGTCGAGTTTCCGCTTGCGTGCCAGAAGGCCAACGGTCACATGCAGACCCGGATGAGCCGCAAGCAGCCCGACGGCACCTACCTCTGCCCCCACCTCTTCGACTTCGCGATCATCCGCTACGACGCCACCGGCAAGGAACTGGCGCGGATCGGCACGCGCGATCCCGCCGCCCCGGAGCTCAACACTTGGCCGTTCACGGCAATCACGCTCGCCGACGGCGGCATCCTCGCCGGCCTCACCAATGGCAACCGTGTCGTCGAGTTCGACAAGGAGGGGAAGATCCGCTGGCAGATCGACACAGGCGAAGTCGACGGCGCCATCGCCGACGCCTGCGGGATCCAGCGGCTCCCCAACGGCAACACGATGATCGCCAGCTACCATGTCGGCAAACATGGCGAGCGCCTCGTCGAGGTGTCGCCCGAGCGGAAGGTCGTGTGGGCCTGGAAGGCCGACGTGCCGGCGGTCCACCACTTCCAGGTGCTCTCGATCGACGGCAAAGACCTCACCGGCCCGCCGCTGCGCTGAAAAGCAGCGGAATTGGCCGACGCTTTCGCGGTACCGATCGGGCTGCCGGGAGGTAAAATGATCCATGGTCTCTCCGCCATTGGCGTGGCGACCGACCGGGGGCGAGCGGGGCATTGAGCCCCCGGCCCCCGTGGCCTCCGGAGGACTTCGACGTGGCGTGTTTCCTGGTCCGCGGTCGCCTGGGGATCGCCGTGGCGATCCTGATGGCGAGCGCAGCGGTCGTTGCTACGGCGGGGGCCGCCGCCGAGCTGCCTGGGGCACCGTCGGCCGAGGATGCCGAGTTCTTCGAAGCGCGGGTCAGGCCGCTCCTCCTCGAGCATTGCTCGGCCTGTCACTCCCGTGCCGGCGGCGAGCCGGAGGGGGATCTCTCCTTCGACACCCGTGCTGAAACCCTCGGCCATGAGGGGCTGGCAACGCCTGGGAAGCCGGAGCAGAGTCTGCTCGTCGAGGTCGTCCGCTACGACGGCAAACTCCAGATGCCACCGGATGGCCGGCTGGCGCCCGAGGCGATCGCCACGCTCGAGGAGTGGGTTCGCCGGGGGCTTCCGTGGCCCGTCGAAGGACCGGCGGCAGCAGCAGCGGGGGGCTTCGACATCGCCGCCCGCAAAGCCGATCACTGGTGCTGGCAGCCGCCGCAGCCTGTGCCGGCGCCGGCGGTCGAGGCGGCGGGCTGGTGCCGCAACGACATCGACCGCTTCGTGCTTGCGCGTCTTGAGGCGGCCGGCCTGACGCCGGTGGCGGAGGCATCCCGGGGGCAACTCGTCCGCCGGGCCGCCGAACTGCTCACCGGTCTTCCTGCCGATCCGACCGAGGTCGATCGGGTCGTCGCCGATCCCGATCCGCTCGCGTATGAGAAGTATGTCGACGGGCTGCTCGCATCCCCCCACTTCGGCGAGCGGTTTGCCCGCCACTGGCTTGACGTCGTCCGCTATGGCGAGACGCGTGGCCACGAGTTCGATTTCCCCATTCCAAATGCGTGGCGCTACCGCGATTGGGTGATCGACAGCCTCAACGCCGATCTCCCCTACGACCAGTTCGTCCGCGAGCAGATCGCCGGCGACCTTCTCGACACGCCCCGGCTGAATGCCACCGGCGCCGACCTGTCGGTGCTCGGAACAGGCTTTTGGTATCTCGGTGAAGAGATCCACTCGCCGGTCGACATCGCCCAGGATGCGGCCGACCGCACCGACAACCGGGTCGACACCTTCGGGAAGGCGTTTCTCGGCATGGCGCTCGGGTGTGCGCGCTGCCACGACCACAAGTTTGACGCCATCTCCAAAGAGGATTACTACGCCATCGCCGGCATGCTCGCCTCGAGCAGCTACCGGCAGGTGCCCTTCGAATCGCTCCCCACCAATCGTGAAGTCGCCAGGCGCCTCGACGCCCACGACGCTGAGGCCCGTCTGCGCCTCGGCCGCGCCGCAGCCGACTCGCTCGCCGGGGGCGAAGGACTGGCAGTTGATGACCTCGCCCGACTCGCCGCGCGCGTGACCGCGACGCTCCCGCCGCGCGACGTGCTCCTCGCGCTCAAGAGCGGGGGAGCGGGCCCCGAAGGTGAGATTGTGATCGCTGACTATTCCCGCGCGGAGGGGGCCACGGCCCTGATCGGCGACGGCTTCGCTTGGGGTTTGCGCCCGCGGCCGGCCGGGGAGGCCGTGATCGTGGCGGGGGCCGAGGGGACGCCCGCGCGACTCCGCATCGAGCCGATGACTTCCGCCCACTTCGACAGCGTGTGGGCCGGGCTTGTGTCCAGCGGCGAACGCGAGGCTGGGGCCCTCGGGGGCGCCGATCGGGCCGGGCGCGTCCTGCGGACGCCGAAGATGCGGATCGAAGGGGGGACGGTGTGGCATCGTGTCCGCGGCCATCTCCAGATCTTCACCTGCGTCGACAGCCACATCCTCCTCGTCGGGCCGCTCTACGGCTCCACCCTCCAAACGGTCGACACGCAGGGGGAGTGGAAGTGGGTGCGGCAGGATCTGGGGAGCGACTTGAACTGGCAGCGTGGGCATCTCGTGCATGTCGAGTACGTGCCGATCGCGGGGGCGGCCGATGTCGCCGAAGTCGTCGCGTCGCCGACCGAGCCGAAGCGGGCCGATCCGTTCCTGGCCGCGGTTGCCCGACGCCTGCCGGCTGACGGGGCCGACGACACCGTGATCGCCGCGGCTGTCCGCGAACTCGTGGCCGAGGCGCTCGTGGCCGCACGGGAGGGAACGCTCGCCTCCGGCCCCCGCGCCGCAGAACTGGCGGGGGTCTTCGATCGCCTCCTTGCCGATCCCGGGTTCGACTGGAACGGCGCGAGTGCGACGGCGCTGGTGGCCCAGGCACGGGAACTGGAACTGGCCCGCGCCACGATCACGGCGACGGCGAAACTCGCCTCGGCGGTCGCCCCGGCGATCCTCGATGGCAACGGCGTCGATCATCCGGTGCTCGTCAAGGGCTCGGCTGCCCGCCCCGCGTCGCTCGTGCCGCGACGGTTTCTCGAGGCGGTCGACGGTGATGGCCAGCCGGTCTGGCCGGCGGCGTCTTCGGGGCGCCGCGAACTGGCTGACCGGGTGCTCGACCCAGCAAATCCGCTCACGGCACGCGTGGCGGTGAATCGATTCTGGCACCACCTCTTCGGGCGCGGCCTCATTCCCACCCCCGACAATTTCGGCAAGCTCGGGGAGCCGTTCGCCGATGCCGGCTCCCGCGCCCTCCTCGATACGCTTGCCATCCGCTTCCGAGAGGAAGGGTGGAGCATGAAGCGGTTGGTGCGTGAGATCGTCACCAGCAGCACCTGGCGGATGGAGTCGGTGGCCGATCCGCGGGCGGTGGAGCTCGATCCGAGGAATCTCCTCCTTCACCACTTCCCGCTCCGGCGGCTCGAAGGGGAGTCTGTCCGTGACAAAATCCTTGCCGTCTCGGGCCGGCTCGATCCGAAGGTCGGTGGCCCTCCGGTGGAGGTTGCACTGTCAGACTTCCACGAAGGCCGCGGCAAGCCGGGGGCTGGGCCGCTCGACGGCGATGGCCGCCGCAGCATCTACACGAGGATCCGGCGCAACTTCCTCCCGGCGATCCCTCTGGCCTTCGACATGCCGGTGCCGTTCCAGGCGATGGGGCGACGGAATGTCACGAACGTGCCGGCGCAGGCGCTGACGCTCATGAACGATCCGTTCGTCGTCGAGCAGGCAGCCCGCTGGGCCGCACGGATCCTCGCCGATCCTGCCACATCGGTCGACGATTCCGTCGGGACGATGTACCGCGAGGCCTTCGCCCGCCCACCCTCGCCTGACGAGTTGGCCGCGGCGCGGGGATTCCTTTCGGCACAGTCGGCGATCCACGGGGGTGATTTCACCATCGATCCGCGGCAGCCTGCCGCCTGGGCCGACCTCGCCCATGCGCTCATCAACGCCAAGGAGTTCATTTTCGTCCCATGAGCGAAACCATGAGCCACAACTCCCGCCACATCCACCACTGTCGCCGGTATCGCCCCGCGCCTATCTCCCGACGTGCCCTCCTCGCGCAGGCGTCGTGTGGATTCGGAGGGATGGCGGCGGCGGCGCTCCTCCACGCCGAAGCGGCCCGGGCCGATTCCGTGGCCCCGGTGAACCATCATCCTGCGAAGGCGAAGAACGTCATCTTCCTCTACATGGATGGTGGCGTGTCCCAGGTCGACAGCTTCGACCCGAAGCCGCGGCTCGATCAGGACGCCGGCAAGAGCCCGCGCGACCTGTTCAAGGTCGATCAGACGCAGTTCAACAATGTCGGGACGATCCTTCCCAGCCCGTGGAAGTTCAAGCCGTACGGAGCGTGCGGCCTGCCGGTGAGTGATCTGTTTCCGCACATTGGCTCGGTGGCCGACGAGCTGGCGGTGATCCGCTCGATGACCAGCGAGTTCCCCGAACACACCAATGCCAACTACTTCCTCCACACCGGCAGCGGGCTTCAGGGGCGGCCGAGCATGGGGGCGTGGACGACCTACGGCCTGGGGAGCGAAAACGACGATCTCCCCGGCTACATCGTCGTCAACGGTGGCCTCATTCCGCCGGGCGGGCTCGACAACTTCACCAACGGCTTCCTCCCTGCCACGTTCCAAGGATCGGTGTTCAAGCCGACCGCCACCGGGCTGGCAAACGTCGCTCGCCGCGAAGGATCGAGGGATTCCCAGATCGCCAAGCTCGATTTCGCCCGCGGGCTCGACCGCTCCTTCGCGGCCCGGCTCGCCGGAGATGGGATGGCGCCCGATGCCCTCGAGAGCGCGATCGTCAATCAGGAACTCGCCTACCGCATGCAGACGTCCGTCCCCGATCTCCTCGATCTCTCGGGAGAGACCGAGGCCATCAAGCACGACTACGGCTGCGATTCCGAGAACGAACCGACGCGGATCTTTGCCAACGAGTGTCTCCTCGCGCGGCGGATGGTCGAACGCGGCGTGAGGTTCGTGGAATTGACCTGCACGTCGGTCGGCACCGACCGCTGGGACCAGCATGGCAATCTCCGCGAGGGGCATGCCGCCAATGCCCGCGCGGTCGATCAGCCGATCGCGGCGCTGATCCGCGATCTCCGGCAGCGCGGGATGCTCGCATCAACGCTCGTCGTCTGGAGCGGGGAGTTCGGCCGCACGCCCTTTGCCCAGGGAGGGGATGGGCGCGACCACAATCCCCAGGCCTTCTCGATGTGGATGGCCGGCGGCGGCGTGAAGGGGGGCGTGACGGTCGGGGCAACCGACGACTACGGCTATCGGGTCGTGGAGAAGAAGTTTCAGATCCACGACCTCCATGCGACGATGCTCCATCTCATGGGCATCGATCACACGCGGCTCACCTACCGCTTCAGTGGCCGGGACATGCGTCTCACCGACGTTCACGGCCATGTGATCCGTGACGTCCTCGCCTGATCGGGGCATCAGTCCTTCATCGACAGGCTCTTGAGGGTGATCACGGAGCCGACCGACATCAGCGCCAGGCCGACCCATGCCGGCGGCTGGATCGTCCGCGGCCCCGCCGGGGTTGCGCCGCCGAAGAGTGACTGTTGTTGGGGGGAGCCTTTGCTGCCGAGCTGCGCGACGAGGAGCCGGCTTGACTTCTCGCTGAGGGTGAAC
>CANGGC010000182.1 GCA_947453125.1 Planctomycetaceae bacterium
GTCCCGCGCTCCACCCCTGGAGTATGCAGGGCGTTGGGAGGTGGGGCAAATGCCCCCCTCTGCCGCCTGCCGACGGCGCCGGGCTCTGGTACATTCGTCGAAATCGAAGATCCCTCCCGACCACCGGAGCTTTCCCTCGCATGCCGATCGATCCTTACGCTGCCTGCCCCGGGGGAACGGGGAAGAAGATCAAGTTCTGCTGCCAGGATCTCGTCGGCGAACTCGAGCAGGTCGAGCGGCTCCTCGAGGGTGAACAGGTGACCGCGGCCCTCGAACAGGTCGAGCGTCAACTCGCCAAGACCCCGGGGAGGGCCTGTCTCCTCGCCACCCGAACAAAGCTCCAACTCGCCACCCGGAAGTTCGTCGAGGCGGCGGCGGGATCGGCCGAGTTCCTCGCAGCGTTCCCCGCCAATCCCCTCGCCCTCGGGCAGGCGGCGGTGGCGGAGGCGATCAACAGCCGGATCCAGGAGGCGGCGGGGCTTTTCGACAAGGCGAGGGAAACCGCCGGCAGCGAGATTGGCCCGGAGATGGAGCGGATCGCCGCGACCCTCGTGCAGGTGGGCGCCCAGACCGGCCATACCGGCTTCGCTCAGGGGATCGTCGAATGGCTCTCCGATGCCGGCATCGGGACCCCGGAGGACCGGCAGATGCTGGCCTCGGTGGTCGGTTCGGCGGGTGTCCCCTCGGCGCTGCGGGCCCGCGTTCCCTTCGAGAGTTGCCCAGAGGATTCTCCGTGGCGCTTCGAGTTTGACAACGGCCTCAAAGCGGCCCGCGAGTGGCGGCTCGGCAAGGCGCTGACAACGTTCCGCAGCCTGAAGAAAGTGGCGGGGCAGAGCCCGGAGGTGTTCACGAACCTGGCCCGGGTCTGTGAGCTCCTTGCCCTCCCCTACGAAGCGGCCGAGGCATGGGCGACGGTGGCGAAGCTCCGCCATGCCGACCACGATACGGCGGTGGAGGCCACGGGCCGGGCGATGGCGCTGGAGACGGAGGCCGATCAGGACCGCTCCCCGGTCATTCCCCTCATCCGCGTCGCCGGGCCCTTGCCGGCGGAGGTCGCGTCCGGGGATGGCCTCGATCTCCTCGAAGACCGCTTCCGCAAAGATGGCCGACTCGAGCCCACCCCCTTCGAACGCTCGGAGTGGGTGTCGCGTGGGGCTGTCCCACCCCGTTCGGTGTGGAGGGTCTACGACGCCGGCCTCGAGGCCGCCACGCTGGGACGATTGCTGGCGACGCTTCTCGTCTTCGGCCGCCAGACCGACCGGGAGGCCGAATTGGTTCTCCAGGGCTTTCAGCCCGATGTCCTCGAGGCCGAGGGCGTCGTCGCCGGGCTGACGACGGTCACGTTTGAACGCCTGCAGGACGGCGGAAAGCTCCCGTTGGCGACGCCGACGACCTGGCTCCTCTCCACGCAGTTCCGCATGGTGCCCCCCGCCGCCCCGGCCACCGGCACGCCTCCGGGAGAGCCCGGCCCACTCGATCGCCTCCTCGATGGGCAACGCGATGCTCTCTGGGCCCGCTTTGACGCCCTCTGGCCCGACACCCCCCTTCCGGAGCTGCTCGGGAAAACGCCCCGTCAGGCGATCGCCGACGGCGACCCCCGCGTCGAAGCGATGATCGTCGAGGGGGAGGCGACAAGCCGCCGCCCCGACGCCACCGCGGCCTGGACCAAGATGCGGGAAAAGCTCGGCCTCCGGGACGCCGCGCCGATCGCCTCGGTCAACCCGCTCGAGGAGGTGCCGCCGATGCGCTGGCACCGCGTGGCCCTCGAGGGGCTCGACGCGGCCGAGCTGCGCGGGCTGTTCCTCATGGCAGCGGATGCCGGATTCGACCTTGCCGCCGAGCGGGCCGCCACGGCGATCCTCGCCCGCACCGACGCGGCGCCGGAGGAACGCTGGGAAGCGCTCTCGTTCCTCGAGGAACGGGCCCAGGGGAGTGTCCGCAAGCTCGAGATCATTGCCGAGCTGCGGAAGATCATCGCCGAGCTCAAGGCCAACGATGGCATGATCGACGTCACGGAGTTGAGAATCCGCCTCCAGCGTGGCGATCAGACGGAGACGATGCGGCTCCTCGACCATCTCCGCCGCGAACACTCGCGCGACGCCCGGATCATGGAAGCGGTCGCGGAGGTCCTCATGGAGGCGGGCATCGATCTCCCCGGTCTGGCTGCGGCCCGGGCCGGCGGCGGCGGCGCGACAACGCTCGGTGGCTCCGGATCGCCCGGCGCGGGGGCTGCGCCGGCGGCCCAGGCCGGTGGTGGGATCTGGACCCCGGGAGGTGGCGGTCAGGCTCCACCCCAAGGTGAGAAGAAGGCCATCTGGACCCCTGGCAGCTGACATGGACGGCGAGGTCTCGGCGATGGGGCGGGCCATCGAACTGGCCCGCCGTGGTGAAGGATTCGTGGAACCGAATCCCCAGGTCGGCGCGGTCGTACTCGCGGCCGACGGCCGCGTCGTCGGTGAGGGATGGCACGCGGTCTACGGCGGCCCGCACGCCGAAGTCGTGGCGCTCGAGGCCGCGGGTGAGTCGGCCCGCGGTGGCACGCTCGTTGTGACGCTCGAGCCCTGCTGCCACCACGGCAAGACTCCCCCCTGCACCGATGCGGTGATCGCGGCGGGGATCCGTCGGGTGGTTGTCGGCGCGGGCGATCCCTTCCCGGCGGTTGCCGGCGGCGGGATCGCGAGCCTGCGTGGCGCCGGCATCGCGGTCGAGAGCGGCGTTCTGTCAGCCGAGGCCCAGCGTCTCACCGCGCCGTTCCGCCGCCTCGTCACCTCGGGCCGACCATGGGTGATCGCCAAGTGGGCGATGAGTCTCGATGGTCGGATCGCGGCAGCCAGCGGGGCCTCGAACTGGATCTCGGGGGAGGAGTCGCGGAGAGTCGTCCATGAGCTCCGTGGCCGCATGGACGCCATCCTTGTCGGCATCGGCACCGCCCTGGCCGACGATCCACTCCTCACCGCCAGGCCACCGGGACGCCGCGTGCCGCTCCGGGTGGTGGTCGACTCCACGGCCCGGCTTCCTCCAGGGAGCCGACTCGTTCAGACTGCCCGCGAGGTGCCGATCCTTGTCGCCGTCGGCCCTGATGCCCCGGAGCACCGGGTGGCGACGCTTCGTTCGCTCGGGTGCCGGATCTGGCGGGGCGGGGAGACCGACCGCGAGGCACGGCTGGCGTCGCTCCTGGGGCACCTCGGCGGGCAACGACTCACAAACATCCTCGTCGAAGGGGGCTCAGGGATCTTCGGGAGCCTCCGCGACGGCGGCCTCATCGACGAGGCATGGGCATTCGTGGCCCCGAAGCTCCTCGGCGGGGAGCGATCACCGGCCGCCATCGGCGGTCAAGGGGCATGGATCGTCGACAAGGCCCAGCGGCTCGTCGTCGAGGGCATGACTCCGCTCGGCGAGGATTTCCTCATCCGCGGGCTCGTGATGCCGGCCGGGGCCTGATCCCCGCTGGCAGCCCCCCCAGCCTTCTGCCCGCTCCCGGTCGTCGAGCGCCCTCAGGTCAGGGCGTCGGCGCTGGTGCCTGGATTCCCTGGAGGGCGAGGAGATCGCGGACGGCGGCCTCCACCTCGGCCTGCTTGGCCGCCGCTTCAGCCTCGGTGGCGGCGACGGCCGCGGCCGCCCCCTCGACCACCTTCGCCGCCTCGGCGAGGGGCCCGTCCATCTCGGCTGCCGCTACGACCAGGGCCGGCATCTCGGCCTGCCGCTTCTCCATCATCGCCACCGTCTCGGCCGCCTGCTTCTCCCAGCCAGCCCGTTCGGTGGCCAGAGCCTCCATCCCCTCCCGCATTCCCTTCACCTGCGCAGCTTTCGCGGCCAGAGTGTCGATGAGGAGTTTGTGGGCGGCGGCGAGTTCGGCATCGCCGGCGACGACATCGAGGGCGGCCTTAGCCTGGTTGGCGGCCTGCTCGAACATCCCCGTGGCCTTCGTGATCGTGTCGATCGTTGCCTGCTGGGACACGATCTCCTGCTGGCGTTTGGCAATCCTCTCCAGAAGCGACGCGTGTTCGCCAGCCGCCGCGGCAAGGGCCGCGGAGAGTGCCTCGACGGCCTTCAGCCGCTCCCCCTTCTGCGCCTCGATCCCGCGGCGGGCCTGTTCGTCGCCGGTCATCTTGGCGCGGATCTCGGCGACCTTCGTCTCCACCTCCCGGACAACCTCCTCCCGCGCGGCCACCACGCCGGTGAGCTCGGCGTACTTCTGGACGAAGGCCTGCTCACCCTGCCAACGGGCCAGATCAGCCCGGGCAGCGTCGAGTTGCGCCGAGAGCTCCGCCACCTTCGTCGCCGCCGCCGCAGCAGAGTTCTTCAGAGCCTCGAGCCCGGGCGTCATCTCGGCGACCTTCGCAGCCATCTGGTCGGCAACGGCCTTGGCCTGATCGCGCTGGGCGACCGTCTCGGCGAGCTTCTTTTCTCCGTCGGCCATGCGGGTGGCAGAGGCCATCAGTTCCGCCTCGCGGGCCGCGATCGCCTCACGCTGGAGCCGGAGTTGCTCCCCCACCTGCACCATCGATTGCTTCGCACCCTCATCGGCCGGATTCTGCGCCACCGCCGCGAGCGACTTGGCCTGCGACTCGACGAGCGGAGCGAGGTCGCGGGCCGCGGCTACCGCGGCGTCGGTGGCAACCGCATAGGCCGCAGCCGCCTCAGTCTTCACCGCCATCGCCGCGTCAAACCCCTTCTGCATCTCGGCCAGTTGCGTGTCAGCCCCCACCTTCACCTGCACAAGTCCATCGTAGGCTTGCTGCATGCCGGCAAGCTGGCTGGCGACTTCCGCGGCCGCGACCTTCGCCGGCTCGACGGCCGGGGCACGCTCCACCAACGCCTTTTCGGCCGCGGCGATCCGCGCGGCGATCGGCTCGGGGTTGCTCGTGATGCCCCCGAGACGGACTCCGTCGGTCGCTTTCCAGACGCGGATCTCCCCCGTCCAGTCGCCGACGATCACCGAGTCGGTCTCGTCACAGAAGGAGACGGCCAGACCGAGATCAGCGCAGGCGTCGAAGGCTTTCTGCTGGTTGCCGTCCTGGGCCCAGATCTTCGGCTGCTTGTCGCGGCCGATGCTGACGATCCGACCGTCACGGGTGAACTCGAGCGCTGCGACACCGCCTCCGTGGGCGTTCCAGTTCTTCACTTGGCCACCGTTCTCCATCTCCCAGAGGCGGATCGTGCCGTCCTCGCTGCCGGTGGCGAGGAGATTGGAATCGCCCCGCCACGACACGGCCGTGATCGCTGCGGTGTGGCCGGCGAGCGTGAGGTAATCGCGTCCCGTTCCCGATTCCCACACCATCACGCCCCCGTTCCGGTCGCCGGTGGCCAGGAGCACACCGTCGGGGCTGAAACCGACGGCCGTCACCCAGTCGGTGTGCTTCTTCATCTCCTGAAGCCGCTCGCCGGTCTCGGTCGAGTAGATCCGCACGACTTTCTGCGGGCCGCCGAGGGCCACGTAGCGATGGTCGGAGCTGATGTCAGCCGCGAGCACGGTGTCGAGTTCGTCGCCGATCTCCATGACGCGGCGGCCACTGTCGACACTCCACACCACCACCTTGCCACTGGCCCCGCCCCGGCCGCCGCCGGCGAGGACGAGGCTGCCATTGCGGCTGAACTGGAGCACCTGCGGCCGCCCTTCCGGAAAGGGGAGGACGCCGGCGAGTTCGCGCGTGTCGGTGCGATAGAGGAGCACTTGCCTCTGGCCGCAGACGGCCGCAAGCGGCGCCCAGGGGCTTGTGGCAATCGACGTGCAGGCGTTGAGCGAGCGGGTGTGGACGGACGGCTCGAGGGGGAGATGGGCCGGGACGGGGATCGTCGCCGGACGCTCGGTCGGCGCGGCATCCATGGCGAGGTTGAACTTCTTCTTTTTCGGAGCCGCTGCCTTGCTTCCCTTGTTCTCGAGGATCCCGCCGTCGATCCAGCGCTTGAGAACGGCCCGCTCCTCTTCAGGAATCGGCGGGGAATCGGGGGGCATCTTCGGCTCGTCTTCCTGCGTGACGAGCCGGTAGAGATAGCTCGCCGACGCATCGCCCGGCTCGATCGATCCGCCCGACCCGCCCCCCGCCATCAGTCCGGTGTAGGTGGTGATGTCGAGCCCACCCGCCTTCTTGTCGGGGTTGTGGCAGCTCCCGCACCGCTGCCGGAGAACCGGCAGGAC
>CANGGC010000183.1 GCA_947453125.1 Planctomycetaceae bacterium
ACGACGGCGTCTGAGAAGGTCACCACGCTGTGATGCGCCCCGGCGTTGCGGTCGCCGCAGTCGAAGTCGGGACCGTCGAGAACGATCCGATCCGACGCGTGGCCCGCGGCGACGCGATAACAGCGCCCCCCCGAGCGCCGAAACATCCACGACAACATGGCTCGAAGTCCCGACACGGGATCGCTTCCTGCGGGCGGTCAAAGACAAATGCGTGAGGCAGCCCCCGTTTTCCCGACACCCGGGGGCACGTTGGCCGGCGCGTCCCTCCTCGTCGCATTCCCCGGCAGACGGCCGCCAGCGCCTCGCCACCCACCGGGTCGAGGGCGGCAGCATATCCTGTCATCCCGCGGGGGGTGGAGGAGCCTTCGCCCCCTTCCAGACGGGAAAATATCGGCTGTGCCGGGCATTCCGGGGCGAAGGAAACAAGGCCGGGACGGTTTTTCTTGGACCCGGCCCGTGCCCGAACTAGGCTTGGAGGCTTGCGGTCCCGTACCCCCTCGGGTGACCGGGCCAGCCGTTTCCAGCCCCGCCCCTGCCCCGGAGCCTCTCCTCCGTGAACATGCTCACTCCGCCGGTGATCCTCGGCATCGGCATCCTCGCCGTCCTCGCCGGCCTGGTCATGCTCCTCCTGGTCGCCAACTACGGCCAACTCTGGTTTCAGGCCTACTGGTCGAAGGCGCCGGTGACGTTCCTCGAGCTCCTCGGGATGAGCCTCCGGAAGGTGAACGCGCGGACGATCGTCCAGGCGAAGATCATGGCCACCCAGGCAGGGCTCGGCCGGGAGATCTCCGCCCGCAAACTCGAGGCCCACTACCTCGCCGGCGGCGACGTGCCGCGCGTCATCCGGGCGCTGATCGCCGCGCAGCGGGCCGACATCGATCTCGACTTCGATCGAGCCTGCGCCATCGATCTGGCCGGCCGCGACGTCCTCGACGCCGTCCAGACGAGCGTCAATCCGAAGGTCATCGACTGCCCCGATCGCGTGAGTGGCAAGTCGACGCTCTCGGCCGTCGCCAGAAACGGCGTCGAACTGAAGATCCGGGCCCGCGTCACCGTCCGCACGAACATCTCGCAACTCATCGGCGGAGCCACCGAGGAGACGATCATCGCCCGGGTCGGCGAGGGGATCATCACGTCGATCGGCTCGGCCGAGAGCCACTTCGACGTCATGGAGCACCCCGACACGATCTCCAAGGCAGTCCTCCAGCGCGGCCTCGACGCCCAGACGGCCTTCCAGATCGTCTCGATCGACATCGCCGACATCGAAGTCGGCGAGAACATCGGCGCCCGCCTCCAGGCCGATCAAGCCGAGGCCGACACCCGCGTCGCCCGAGCCAAGGCGGAGGAGCGGCGCAGCATCGCCATCGCCCGCGAACAGGAGATGAAGGCCTCCACCGCGGAGAACCGGGCGCGGGTGCTTCAGTCGGAGGCCCTCGTGCCGAAGGCGATGGGGGAGGCCTTCCGGGCCGGTAGGCTCGAATCGGTCGGACCGCGAAGCGGCGTTCCTGCGCCGACCTGAAGAGGGGCTGGAGCGGGGAGCTCGAACACCGCCGATGGAGGAAGGCCTCCGGTGAGCCAGGTCTCCCACGAGGCCGCGCCTCCCCCCCAGGTTTCCAGGGCTTCCTTGCCCGCGGGCCAGCGTCCCGAGGTTGCCGGCCTTGCCGCCCGAAACGACAGGGGGATTCATTGGAACTTTGCCGGTGGATCGGCCGATGAGTACTTCCGTGGACGCTTGTGTGCGCCGGTTCGCCGGCTGCCTCCTCCGGTGGAACCGGTGTGCGTCCGCTTCAAGCCACTCCGAACCCAAGCACGGGAGCTTCGACATGGCCATGCGGAAACTGCGCGTTTACACCGGACCTGACCTCGAATCGACAAGCCGGTCGATCGTTCAGGAGTCCCAGCGGGCCGAGACGGTGCGGGTCACCCTCGGTGACGTCCTCCCGCTCCTGGCCGACGCCGTGGCGAGCGACCGGACGTGGCTGTCCGACTTCGCCGACGACGACATCACGATCACCTCCGATCTCTTCGACGTCCTTCAGGCCTACCGGCACTTCCGCCGCCCGAGCGCCTGACCGGGGTCCCCCCCGCCCCACCGCCGCCGATCACGGTGGTAAACTCGATCCTGTTTTCGCGGGGGGGTGATCTGCATCGGGGGCCCCGAAGGCCCCGTCCCCGCGCTGCCCGCGCTCCTGAGAGGGACGATCCATGCAGGTCTCACGCCGCGATTTCGTCGAAACAGCCTTCGCGATGGCCGCTGCAGCGCTCGCTGCCGCCCCGCAGGCTGCCCGGGCCGCCGAACCGGCTTCTCCGCAGGCCGGGCCGAATGACCGGCTCCGCGTCGCCGTCGTCGGCGCCAACGGCCGGGGTGGCGAACACATCGGGCAATGGGCCGGCATGTCGGACGCCGAGCTGGCAGTGATCTGCGACTGCGATCCCGGCGTCGCCGGCCGCTACGAGGAGTCGTTCAAGGACGCCCCCCGCAAGCCGGAGTATGTCCAGGACATCCGCCGCGTCCTCGACCGCAAGGACATCGACGTCGTCTCGATCGCCACGCCCAACCACTGGCACGCCCTCATGAGCATCTGGGCGATGCAGGCCGGCAAGGATGTCTACGTCGAGAAGCCGTGTAGTCACACCGTCGAGGAAGGACGGGTGATGACGCAGTGGGCCCGCAAGCTCGGGCGGATGTGCCAGATGGGCGCCCAGAGCCGTGGCATGACTGGGATGCGCGACACGATCGACTTCGTGAAGAGCGGAAAGATCGGCCCGGTGAAGGTGGCCCACGCGCTGTGCTACAAGCGGCGGCCGAGCATCGGGCTGGTCGACACGCCGGCGCCGGTTCCCCCGGGACTCGACTTCGATCTCTGGGCCGGGCCCGCCCCCGACATCGTACCCCACCGCCAGCGCCTTCACTACGACTGGCACTGGAACCGCCTCACCGGCAACGGCGATCTCGGCAACCAGAATCCCCACGAGCTCGACAAGGCCCGCTGGGGCCTCGGCAAGCAGGAGTTCCCAAAGCGTGTCGTCAGCCTCGGTGGCCGGCTCGGCTATGTCGACAACGGCGATGTCGCCAACAGCCAAGTGACGCTCTTCCAGTGGGACGACGCGCTCCTCATCTCGGATGTCCGCGGGCTGGAGATGAAGACCCCGGTGACGCACGGCACGGCGGCCGGCCCGCTCGGCGTCGGCAACATCTGGTGGGGCACCGACGGCTACGTCGTGTCGACGAATTACCAATCGGGCGCTGCCTTCGACTACGCCGGCCAGCCGCTCGGCACCTGGTCGGGGGGATCGAGCCGCGACCACTTCGCCAACCTCGTCAAGGCGATCCGCAGCCGGAAGCACGAGGATCTCTACCTCGACGTCGAGGACGGCCACCTCTCCAGTGCCCTGGCCCATCTCGGCAACGTGTCGTGGCAGCTCGGCGAGAAGGCCCCCTTCGGGGCCCGGCCGACGATCGCCGCCAATGACCACCGCGTCATCCTCACCCTCGACAGCTTCGAGGATCACCTTCACGACAATGCCGTCGACCTCGCCGTCACGCCGCTCCACCTCGGCCGCGAGCTCGCGATCGATCCGAAGACGGAGAAGTCGTCCGACGAGGCCGCCAACCGGCTGTTCACGAAGGACTACCGCAAGGGCTACGAGCTCCCGCGGGTGTGAGCCCTCAGGCCCCGCCGAGGAGCTTCCTGCCGACAGCGGCCCGGGCTGCGGGGCTGGCATGACGCTCGAAGAGCAGCTTCTCAGCCGCTCCCTGCAGCTCGAGCCTCCGGGCGCGCGAGCCGAGGAGCTGGCAGACAGCTTCCGCGAACGCGATGGGGGTGTCGGCGATCAGGGCGGCGCCATGTTCTGCAGGCGTGCCCCGGCTCGCAAGCGACGTGGAGACGACCGGAAGGCCGTGCCACATCATGTCGAGTACCTTCACCTTCACCCCGGTGCCGAGGCGGATCGGCGCGATTCCCAGCGCCGCGCTCCCGAGATCCCGCGCGAACTGCTCCTCGGGGATGCGCCCCAACCAGTCGACGTTCGGGCTTCTCAGGCCGTTGCGGTTCCCTCCCCCGAAGACGCGCAAACGGGCAGCGGGGTAGCGATTCAGCACCGCGGGGAAGACGTCGGCAAGAAACCACACAAGCGCGTCGCGGTTAGGACCGTAATCGACCGATCCGAGGAAGGCGATCGAGTCGCCCTCGAGCGTGGGAAGCGTCGACGGCAGATCGGGAAGTGGGACGTCGAGGCTCTGACTTCCCTCGATCCCGAGGGCCTCGTAAGCCTGCCGGTCGAACGGCGTCAGCGTCAGGACGGAATCGAACTGCGGGCCGACGCGCTTAACGAAGGCTCGCATCTGGGCGGCGCGGTGGTGGAGCCACGCGCGCCTGGGGAGCGAGGGCTCCTGACGGGCCTCGAGATCGATCGTGACGTGATCGGCATCGTGGAGGATGAGACTCGTCTGCGACTCGAGACCCTCGAGGAGGGGTGCGACGGTGTAATATTCGGCGATAATCCGCTGGTAACGCCGCTCGGCGAGGATGCGTGCGAGCAGCGCCCGGGCCCGTCGGCCCGATTCATAGAACACCGACCGCGGGGTCGAGGTGAGCTCGCTGCGGAGCGTGTAAGAGAGCCGGCAGCCGATCCGCCGCGAAAGCCCTCCGGAGTTGTCGGTATCGGCGACGAAGACGTTCCGAAACGGGCAGGAGGGTTCGGCGGCCTGCGCCTCTTCCCGTGCCGTCAGCCGCAGGCAGAGCAGGTCGATGGCGTGGTCGTCCTGGAGGCAGGAAACGAGCCCCGTGGAGACGAGGCTGCTCCCATCGTGCACCACCCCAGGCATGCGGGATTTGATCCACAGGATGTCGTTGCTCACGGCCACCTCAAGCTCGCCTGACGATCCGGTCAGCCCCGTCGCAGACGGTTTGTCAGCCAGGCCCGGGCCAATTCAAGGAGGCGGTTGCGGGTCCCGTTGCCGCCGCGGTGGGGCTCGGCGTGGATCGACACCCGTGCATCGCCGCGGTAGCGCTCGAGGACCGCAAGGCTCGCGTCGGTCGAGCCGTCATCGGCGACGATCACCTCGATGTCGCGGAAAGTCTGCAAGAGAGCCGAGTCGACCGCCCGCACCACCGTGGCCGACGCGTTGTCGCAGGGGATGAGGATGGAAACGCGTGGCGTCATCGGGGAGATGCCGGAAGGCCTGGAGTTCGGCATCCTACCACACCACGCTCAGCCATCGACCGGCCGGGCCGGTGTCGGCAGCGAACGCTGCCAGAACTCGAGATCGAGCCAGCGGCCGAACTTGAAGCCGGCGGCGCGGATCGTGCCGGCATGCTCGAATCCGAGCGCCCGGTGGAGCGCGAGGCTCGCTGTGTTCGTAGCATCGATCGCCCCCACCAAGAGGTGGATGTCGTGGCGGATCGCTTCCGCGACGATCGCCTCGAGGAGACGCCGGCCGACCCCTTCCCCCCGTCTGTCGGCTGCGACGTAGACCGAATGCTCGACGGAATACTTGAAGGCCGGGAAGGGCCGGAACGGCCCCCAACTGGCGAAGCCGGCGAGCGTGCCGTCGGCCTGTTCGACGCCGAGGATGGGATAGCCTGCCTGCTGCTTGGCCCGCCACCAGGCATGGATCGTCTCTGCGCTTCGCGGCTGGTATTCGTAGAGCGCCGTCGTGTGGAGAATCGCGTCGTTGTAGATCGCGCGGATCTCCCCGAGGTGGTCCTCGCGGCAGCGGATCACCGGGCCCGCACTCATGCCGGCTTCCCCTGCGGCTCCGCCTTCGTCAGCAGCGACACGACGATGAGGACGATGAATCCCAGTGGGATCGTCACAAGGCCGGGCTGGCTGAAGGGGACCGGCGAGGCGTCACGCGACAGGCCATAGACCTTCTCGAAGGTGTCGGCGGAGAGGAGGATCCAGGTCAGGCTCGCGAGCATCCCCACCGTCACCGCGGAGATGATCCCTTCCTTCGTCGTCCGCGGCCAGAAGAGGAGCATGACGAGCGCCGGGAGGTTCGCCGAGGCGGCGATGTTGAACGCCCAGCCGACGAGAAAGCTGACGTTGAAGCTGCGGAACAGGATCCCCAACGCCATCGCCACGATTCCCAGGCCGACCGCAGCAATCTTCCCGCAGCGGACCTTCCCGGCATC
>CANGGC010000184.1 GCA_947453125.1 Planctomycetaceae bacterium
CGCCCCGACGACGGTCTACGCCCCCGCTCCGGTGGCAGTGGCTCAGCCGGTGCAGATGGTCCCCACGGCCGTGGCCGTTCCCCTCTATCGCCGCGGTCCGTTCGGTGGTCTGCGGCCAGTCCGCGGCGCCTACTGGCCGGCCTACTGATCCCCACGACGGCCCTGTCGTGACCGGCACCGCCGCATCTGCCCCTGCTTGGCCGCGGTGCTATAGTACCGACGCCTGAGGGATCGACGCCCCGGGCGGTCGCGGCCTGATGGCTGGGGCCTGGGATGGCCCTCTGCCCCTCTGGCAGTTCGGCCAAGGCACGGTCGGCACGGTCGGCACGGTCGGCACGGTCGGCACGGTCGGCACGGTCGGGATGTTTGTCATGGACAACGCTCGGATGGCAAAGACGGTCAACATCATTGGGGCGGGCCCGGGCGGACTGGGCTGCGCCATGCTGCTAGCCTCCGCCGGCGTCCGGGTGCGGATCCTCGAACGCCTCCCCTTTCCCGGCGGTCGGACGAGCACGATCGCCACCCCCGAGGGCTACCGCTTCGACCTCGGCCCGACGTTTTTCCTCTACCCGAGAGTCCTCGACGACATCTTCACCGCCTGCGGACGCGACCTCCGGCGGGAGGTCGATCTGGTCCCGCTCGACCCCCAGTACCGGCTCGTGTTTGGCGCCGGTGGGGAACTCCTCGCCACCCCCGACATCGCGAGGATGGAGGCCGAGGTCGCCCGACTGGCGCCGGGCGACGCCGGGGCCTTCACCCGGTTCATGAACGCGACACGGGAGAAGTTCATCCGCTTCGCCCCGTTCTTGGAGCAGCCGTTCGAAAGCTGGCGCGATCTCGTCAACCCCGATCTGATCAAACTCATGCCGCTGCTCAAGCCGTGGCGGAGCCTGAACGACGAACTGGGGAGCTTCTTCAAGGACGAGCGGATCCGGCTGGCCTTCACGTTCCAGTCGAAATATCTCGGCATGTCCCCGTTCCGGTGCCCCAGCCTGTTCTCGATCCTCTCGTTCCTCGAATACGAGCATGGGGTCTTCCATCCGATCGGCGGGTGTGGGGCCGTCTCGGATGCGATGGCGAGGATCGCCCAAGAGATGGGGGTGGAGATCCGCTACTCCGAGCCGGTTGAATCGCTTCGATTCGAGGGGCGACGGATCGCCGCCGTCCAGACAGGGAAGGCTGCCTATGAGGCCGATGCCACGGTCATCAACGCCGACTTCGCCCGTTCGATGACGCGGTTGGTGCCCGACCGACTGCGCCGCCGCTGGAGCGACCGTCAGATCGCCTCGAAGCGGTTCTCCTGCTCGACGTTCATGCTCTACCTCGGCATCGAGGGCCAGTATGACGTGCCCCACCACTCGATCTACCTGTCGGCAAACTACCGCGACAATCTCGCCGACATCGAGACGCGCCACGCCCTCGGGCCCGATCCGTCGATGTATGTCCAAAACGCCACCGTCACCGATCCTTCCCTCGCCCCCGCTGGCCACAGCACGCTCTACCTGTTGATTCCGGTCACCCACCGCCACCCCAACGTCGATTGGAGTCGCGAGGCGCCCCGCTACCGTGAAGTGGCCCTCGATCAACTCGAGCGGATGGGGATCCATGGTGTCCGGGAGCGGATCCGCTACGAAAAGATGATCACGCCAGACGACTGGCAGGACGACTACGAGATCTACCGTGGGGCGACGTTCAATCTCTCGCACGACCTCGGTCAGATGCTTCACAAGCGTCCGCACAACCGCTTCGAGGATCTCGAGGGGGTGTATCTCGTCGGCGGTGGTACCCATCCCGGGAGCGGCTTGCCGGTGATCTACTCCTCCGCCCGGATCACGAGCGATCTGCTCCTCGACGACCTCGGTCTCGAGGCCCTCCCGCCGGTGTCGCCGGTGACCGAGGGCCGTGGTCGGCCCAGAGCACCGGCCGCCGTCTAGGCCTCGAGCTGCGAAGTTTCCCACCGCTCCCCGATCGAATGCCGCCGAAAACCGAGCCCGTCACGAGCCAAATGCCGGCGAGAGCCGAGCCGAGGAAGGGATGATGCAAACCGTCAAGGAACAGAATCGGGTGGTCGTGATCGGGGCCGGCCTCGGTGGCTTGGCTGCCGCGTGCACGCTGGCCGCCCGCGGCTACGCGGTGACGCTGTGCGACAAAAACCCCTGGGTCGGCGGAAAGGCCGCGATCCTCTCGGAGCAGGGCTACCGCTTCGACATGGGGCCGACGATCCTCACGATCCCGGATGTCCTCCGGCGGATCTTCGCCGAGGCCGGGCGCGACGTTGACCAGGCGCTGGACCTGATCCGGCTCGACCCGCAATGGCGGAGCTTCTTCACCGACGGCTCGACGCTCGATCTGTGCGCCGATGTGCCGCAGATGCAGGCAACGCTCGACCGCTACGCGCCGGGGAGCGGGGCGGGGGATGGGTACGGGCGGTTCATGGAACTCTCGAAACGGCTCCACCGGATCTCCGACGAATACTTCTTCTGGCGACCGGTCGGCGGGCTCTCCGACATGTTCGATCCGCGGCGGAGCTTCAACGTCGGGATGCTCCGTGAGGTCATGGGGATGCGGCCGGGCCACACGGTGGCCGGCACTGTCCGGGCCCACGTTCCCGATGCCCGTGCCGCCCAGATGTTCGATCACTTCACGCAGTATGTGGGGAGCTGCCCCGAGTCATCGCCGGCGGTCCTCTGTGGCATCGCCAACATGCAGTCCCGCGACGGCGTCTGGTATCCGCGTGGGGGCACCGGCGCCGTGCCGAGGGCCCTGGCCACCCTCGCGGTCGATCTCGGCGTCGACATCCGCACCCGCACCGCCGTCAGCCGGATCATCGTCGAGAAGGGGAAGGTGCGGGGAGTCGTCACGGAGCAGGGGGAGACGATCCCGGCCGCTGTCGTCGTCAGCAATTCCGACAGCGTCCGCACCCACCGCGAACTCGTCGATGGCGCACCCGCCGCGAAGTTCCTCGGGCGGCGGAAGTACGAACCGGCCTGCTCCGGCGTTGTCCTCTATCTCGGCCTCGACCGCCGTTACGAACAACTCCTCCATCACAATTTCGTCTTCTCGGCAGACCCACACGAGGAGTTCGACTTCATCTACCGCAAGGGGGAACCGGCGCCCGATCCGACCTGCTACCTCTGCGCCCCGGCCGTCATCGAGCCAGAAGTGGCACCGCCAGGAGGGGAGGCGCTCTACGTCTTGGTGCACACTCCGTACCTCCGTCCGCACCACGACTGGTCGAAGATGTTCGCCCCCTACCGGAAGCGGATCATTGAGAAACTCATCTCCACCGCCGGGCTCGAAGATCTCGAGAAGCACATCGTCTTCGAGCGATTCCTCACGCCGCAGGACATCAACGACCGCTACCACGTCCTCGACGGGGCGATCTACGGGCTGGCAAGCCACGGGCGATTCCTCGGGGCCTTCAAGCCCTCGAACCGGTCCCCCGACATCGAGGGGCTCTATCTGGCCGGGGGCTCGTCCCATCCGGGGCCCGGGATGCCGATGGTGATGATGTCGGGCTGGATCGCGGCCGACACCGTCGACAAGGACCGCCTCATCGAGCCGACCGGCCCGGTATCGTCGCCGGCCCCCTGCGCGGTCTGACCGGCGCCCGGAGGCACCCTTGAAGAGCGACGCCGCGGACCCCCGGGACCACGAGGGGCGGGAGCAACTTCCGCCGTTCTCGCGGATGCTCTACCACTGGTTTATGGTCTACGTTCGGCGTTCGATGCGGCGCCATTTCCACGCCCTCCGCCTGCTCCGCGGAGTCGGCGAACAGCCCGACGCCCCCGATCTCGCCGGGAGACCGGTAATCCTCTACACGAACCATCCCGGCTGGTGGGATCCCCTCGTGTTCTTCACCGTGGCCCAGGAACTCTGGCCGGAACGGCTCAACTACGGTCCGATCGACGCCGCGGCACTCGGCAAATACCGGTTCCTCGAACGGATCGGACTGGTCGGCATCGAGCCAGGCACGCGCCGCGGCGCTGCCCGATTCCTCCGGATCGCCCGGGCGGCCGGCCGACGCCCCGACGTCATCTTCTGGGTGACGGCCCAGGGGGAGTTTGCCGACCCGCGCGAGCGCCCGATGGTGATCCGCCCGGGCGTCGGGCACGCCGCCCTTGGGAACGACCAGGGGATGATCGTGCCGATGGCGGTCGAGTATCCGTTCTGGAATGAGCGGTTGCCTGAGGCGCTGGTGGCCTTCGGTGAACCGATGCCGATGGGCCCGGGCAGCGGCCTCGACGCCCATGCCTGGAATGCCCTCCTGGCAACGAGACTCGAAGCGACCCAGGATCGCTTGGCTCACGCCGCCAGACGTCGCGACCCGGCTCCGTTCCGCACGATTCTGACCGGAGATGTCGGCGTGGGGGGGGTCTATGATCTCAGCCGCCGCTGCCGCGCCTGGCTGAAGGGGGAGCGGTTCGATCCCTCGCACGGTGGCGTTTCGACCTCCCCGGAGCCGCGACGATGAACCATGCCTGGCTGGCCCTGCCGGCGCTGGCCCTCGCCGCGCTCCCGGCCGGGCTGACGCTCGCCAATCTCCGCTTCTTCACCCGCGCGCCGCGGCCGGCGCCCGGAACTCCGCCGCCGGGCGTGTCGGTGCTCGTCCCGGCCCGGGACGAGGCGAAGGTCATCGGCCGGCTCGCCGCCGCCGTTCTCGCCAACCGCGACGTCGACCTCGAGTTGGTCGTCCTCGACGACGACAGCCAGGACGACACCGCGCGGATCATCGCCGCACTGGCCGCCGAAGATCCGCGGGTGCGACTCGTCCGTGGTCAGACGCTTCCGGCCGGATGGTGCGGCAAACAGCATGCCTGCTTTCAACTCGCCCAGGCGGCCCGCCACGACATCCTCCTCTTCCTCGATGCCGATGTCACTCTCGAGCCCGACGCTGTGGCCCGAACCGTGGCTTTTCTCGACGAGAGGGGCGTCGATCTGGCTAGCGGTTTCCCTCGTCAGGAGACCGGCTGCCTCCTCGACTGGCTCCTCCTCCCGCTGATCCACTTCGTGCTCCTCGGTTACCTCCCGCTGGCGATCGCCCGCTCCGACAACCGCCCCGGACTGGCGGCCGGCTGCGGCCAACTGTTCGTCACCCGCCGGGAGGCCTATCTGCGCAGCGGGGGCCATGCCGCCATCAAGGCCTCCCTCCACGACGGGATCAAGCTTCCCCGGGCCTACCGGGCGGCAGGCCTCTCGACCGATCTGTTCGATGCCGGCGACATTGCCCGCTGCCGGATGTACGGCACGAATCGGGAAGTCGCCCGCGGGCTTGGAAAGAACGCCACCGAGGGGATCGCAGCGCCTAGGAGCATCCTCCCCTTCACCCTTCTCCTCGCGGGAGGGCAGATCCTGCCGGTGATTCTCCTCGTCCGCGGCCTTGCCGACGGGTGGGATGGATGGCCGGCCTGGGGGGTGGCTGCGACGCTCGCCGCCACCTTCGCCGCTTGGTTCCCGCGACTCCTCGCCGTGAACCGCTTCGGCCACAGCCTCTCGAGCGCTCTGGCCCATCCGCTCGGCGTTGCGGTGTTCCTCGTCATCCAGTGGAGCGCCCTGATCCGCCGGACACTCGGATTGCAGACGAGCTGGCGGGGAAGGACGCTCTCGCCCCAGTAGCGCCGCGCCCGCCGTTCAGCCCACCGCGCCCCGCGCGAGGGCCCGACGCGCCGCGCGGGCCGCCGCTTCAGCCTCGGAAGCGCTGCCAGCGAGGGCCGTCAGGTGCCCCATCTTCCGCCCCGGCCGGGGGGCGGACTTGCCGTAGAGGTGGAGGCTCACCCCCTCCACCGCCAGAGCCGCGCTCCAGTCCGGCTCCCCCAGCTCCCAACAATCGCCGAGGAGATTCACCATCGCCGCCGGGGCCCGGAGCTTGGTCGAGCCGAGCGGCAGGCCGCACACGGCCCGCACCTGCTGCTCGAACTGGCTCGTCGTGGAAGCTTCGATCGTGAGATGGCCGGAGTTGTGCGGTCGCGGGGCGATCTCGTTGACCAGCAGACCCCCATCGGCCATGACGAAAAACTCGACACAGGCGACGCCGACGACGTCGAGCGCCTCGAGGACCTGCTCCGCCATCCGCCGCGCGCCGTCGACGGTGGCGGCGGGGAGGCCCGAGGGGACGAGCGAACAGTCGAGGA